>JAGHDA010000433.1 GCA_021160185.1 Verrucomicrobiota bacterium | reverse complement strand
GCCGTAAAGGGCGTTTTTTGAAAGGCTTGCGCCTTGTCGAGGCGCGCTTTTCCGGACGGAGAGGGAGCCCTTGCCGCGTTGGCAAGGGCTCCGGGCGATGGAGGAGCCTTTCCTTTCTCTTGTCGTAAAATTAGAAAACCTGATTTCCTTGCAGAGGACGACAAGAACAATTAAAGGTAGGCAAAGGACAAGCGCTGTATAGTCGCGCCGGGGCGGATGGCGGAGACTGGCGCGGGTTCGAGAAGAGGGGGCGGAGGAGAATCGCTCCTTTCAAGATCCGGACAAGCAGCGGCGCGGCCGAGCGCGCTCGCACCCCAAGCGATGCCACGGGAATTAACTACATGCACATTCTGCGGCGTCGGATGCGGCATCTATCTGGAAACCCAGGGAGGCCGCATCCAAGGCGCGCATCCGAGCGCCTCCCATCCTTCCAATCGCGGCCGCCTTTGCCTTCGCGGGTGGCACGTGCATGAAGTGGCCAGCTCGCCGCATCGGCTGCGGCGGCCGATGCTGCGGGAAGGGGATAGCTGGCGGGAAACGACCTGGCAGGAGGCTTTTGCCTACCTGAAACGGCGGCTTGGGGAGATTGTCGAGCGGCATGGTCCGGACGCGATCGGCTTTTTCAACGCTCCCCGGTGCTCCAACGAGGAGAGCTATCTCCTGCAAAAGTTGGCGCGTGCGGTGATCGGGACCAATAATGTGGATCACGGCACCGGGGTGTACGTAAACAACGGGATCCGGGCGCTTCGGGAGACATTGGGCGCGCCGGCGGCGACAGCCTGCATCGAGGACATTTCCCTGGCCGAGGCGGTGTTGGTGGACGGGATTGATCTGGCGGTGCAGACGCCCACCATCGGCGGGTGGGTGATCCGGAGCCGGCTCAAGGGGACGAAGCTGATTGTGGTGGACGCCCGGCGGCATCGGGTGGCTGAGCAGGCGGACTATTTCCTTCAGCTTAAGCCGGGAACCGACGTCCTCCTCTACGGGGCGATGGCGAAGATTCTGGTGGATCGGGGGTTGGTCAACAAAGCGTTCCTCCGCGCTCGGTGCCGGAATTATGAGGCGTTTTTGCGGCAGATCGAAGATTACGATCTGCTCACCGTAGCCGATGCCTGCGGGGTGGATCCGGATCTTTTGGAAAAGGCTGCGCTGGCGCTCGGACGGTCCTCACGGACGGTGGCGTTGTACGGGACCGGTTCGGAGACGCGCGATCCGAACAGCGTCCGGGCTTTGGTCAATCTGCTGCTTCTCGGCGGCCATATCGGGCGGGAAGGGGCGGGGATTTTGCCCTTGGCTGAGCACAACAATCTCCAAGGGGTGTGCGACATGGGGATGATGCCCGACTTTCTCCCGGGCTATGCGCCGGTGGAGGAGCCGTCCGCGCGCCGCCGTTTCGAGAAGGCGTGGCGGGTTTCCCTGCCTGCGAAGAAAGGGGTGAGCGCCCGGGAGTTTTTCAACTCCGCCGGCTCGGGCCGGTTCCGTGCGGCTTGGCTTTGCCGGTACGACCCGGCGGTGACGGCGACGTTCTGCGACGCGGCGGCTGCGCTTCAGGATCTGGACCTGGTGGTGGTGCAGCATCTGTTCATGACCCGTTCGGCGGAGCACGCGCATGTGATTTTGCCCCTGACTGCTTTTGGAGAGGAGGAGGTTACCTTTACCAGCACGGATCGACGGATCCAGATCGCTCGGCGCGTGATCGAGCCGCAAGGGGAGGCAATGCCGGCGTGGCGGCAACTGACCGAGGTGGGCAAGCTGTTTGGGGCCGATTGGCATTATGGGTCCGCGGCGGAAGTGATGGAGGAGATCCGGAGTTTGGCGCCGTTTTACAGCGGCGCTTCCTACGAGAACCTGGGCGGAGGCTATGGGCGGCAATGGCCGTGCACGGTCGAGCGGCCGCTGGGCACGCCGCGGCTTTTCGCTGAAGAAGAGCCTTCGCAGCGGTTCCGGCTCACGGCGATCCCCTTCCCACGAATCCCCGAAGATCCGGGCCCGGAGTATCCAACCCGCCTTATCTTCGGCCAGTCGCTTTACTACTGGCATCAGAATCCCCTTATCCTCAACAGCGAGATCTTGCGCCGGGAGTATCGGGTTTTACTCCTGGACTACCCGGAGGGCTTTGTGGATTTGAGTCGGGAGGACGCCGCCCGCATCGGCGTGCGAGACGGGGGCAAGATCCGGCTCGTTTCCCCCACCGACGCGGTGGAAACCGTCGCGCGAGTCACGGATGAGGTGCGTCCCGGGACCGTCTATGTGCCTTTCTTCCTCAAAAGCGTGGAACAGGCGCTGTGGCGGCGGGAACAGTTTGATTTGGGCAACCTGAGCAAGCCGGTCTACGTGAGGGTGGAAAAGGCATGAGCGCGCGGGCCAAGATCATTCCTCGGGGCCAAGTGCTGCGGATCGTCGATCTGCTCCGCAAGGATTACGAGGTGATCGCGCCGTTTGAAGGCCGCGATCGGGACTCTTATTACGATGTGGTCACCGACGCGAACCGGGACCGGATCCGCCTTCACTTGCCCAATCCGATCTATCCGCCCAAACGCTATGTCCTGCCGCACATTGAGCAGTTGTTTCTGATCCGCGAGAAGAAGGGCAACTGCCGCCTGGAGCCTTCCCTGGACCCCACGCCTCGGGCGATCTTCGGGATCCGCTCGTGCGACCTGGCGGGCATCGCCCACTTGGATCGCTTCTACCTGGGGGGCAAGTTCCGCGACCCTTACTACGAAGCCCGGCGGAAGAACCTTTTTCTGGTCAACATGGTCTGCTCGGACCCCGAGACGGATATCGGGGAACATTGTTTCTGCGTGTGCACGGACACAGGCCCGGCGGCGCGGGAAGGCTTCGACTTGCAGCTTATGGACCTGGGCGAGGTCTACATGGTCGCGGCGGGCACGCCGAAGGGGGAGGCATTCCTGGAACACGATATTTTTCAGCGAGGCGGCCCTGAGCACACCCGCCGCCGTCGCCGGATTCTCGAGGAGGCGCGCAAGCGGTTCAAGCCGACCACTACAAGCTGGTTTGCGGCCACCATCCGCTACATTTCCCAAGGCAAAGTGCTGGAAAAGACTTGGGAAGAGATCGGGCGGCGGTGTTTGGAGTGCGGAGGCTGTTCCTACGTTTGTCCCACCTGCACCTGCTTTACGGTGAACGACCGTCGCGTCGGCGCTTCGGACGCGGAGCGGGTGCGGCTGTGGGACTCCTGCGCGCTGCAGGGATTTACCCGGATGGCCGGCGGCTTCAACCCGCGCCGGGCGGTGCATGACCGGCGCAACCGCCGCTTCTTCCGCAAGCTGGCCCACTACTTCATCCAACGCGAACTTTCGATGGCCTGCGTGGGCTGCGGCCGCTGCGCCGCTGTCTGCCACGGCGACATCGGCATGCCCGCCGTGGTGGAAATGATCCGGCGGGCCGAAGTGGAAACCGAACCGCAATGATCAGGGCGTCCGAAAACATCTACGAGCCGAAGATCGCGGTCCTGGATCGGGTGACCGACGAGATCCCCGAGGTCAAGACCTTCTACTGGCATTTCGAAGATCCCCTCGAGCAGGAGAAGTTCCGGAAATTCCGGCCCGGCCAGTTCGCCCAGGTCTCCCTTTTCGGGATTGGGGAATTTCCCGCTTCCTTGCCGCCCCGCCCCCCCGAGAAGGAAACCTTTTTCACCATTCGCCGGGTGGGCAGTTGCACCGGCGCGCTCCATGAGCTGAAGCCGGGCCAGCGGTTCGGCGTGCGCGGCCCTTACGGCAACGGCTTCCCGATGGAAAGCTACGAAGGGCGGGATCTGGTCTTTGTCGCCGGCGGCATCGGCCTGATTCCCCTTCGTTCCTGCATCATTTACGCTATCGCTCACCGCAAGAAATACGGGCGCATCCAGATTTTCTACGGGGCCAGGAGGCCGGGAGAGCTGATGTACATCGAGGACCTGCGGCGATGGGAAGCGGCCGCGGGCATCGAGTGCTATCTGACCGTGGATCAGGCCGACGCAGATTGGAAAGGGCACGTGGGCGTGGTGGGCAGCCTGTTCAAGCGGCCGGACGTGGATGTGGCGGTGGCGAACGCGACCGCTTTCGTCTGCGGCCCGCCGGTGATGTTCCGGTTCGTGATCAAGGATCTTCTGGAGATGGGGTTTCACCCGCGGGACATCGTGTCCACGCTGGAGCGGTATATGAAATGCGGGGTGGGCAAGTGCGGCCATTGCTGCATCGGCGTGGCCTATGTGTGCGTGGACGGCCCTGTGTTCACCTACGAGCAGATCCGGAAGTTGGGAGAGGACATCTGATGCGCGGCGCGGCGGAACAGTCGAATCGATGGAGGGCGCTGCGGCGGGAGCCCGCCTGTTGGATCGGGTTGGGCAACCGCAGCTTGGGCGACGACGGCGTCGGCGTGGCCCTGGCCGAGCGGCTTGCCGCCCGCGGCGTGCGGCCGGTCTTCATCGCCGGGACGAACCCGGAGCGGTGGACGAGCCGCATCGCCCAAAGCGGCGCGCGCCAGGCGGTGTTCCTTGACGCGGTCGAGTTCGGCGGCGAGCCGGGATCCGTCGCCCTTTGGGAAGGAGCGGAGCTGCGAAGTCGGTTCCCTCAGATCTCGACCCATAAGCTTTCTCTGAGCGCCCTGGCGACGTTCCTCGAGCGCGCGGCCGGGATGCGGGCGTGGGTGCTGGGCGTCCAGCCCGCCGCGCTGACTTCCGGCGCAGGCCTCAGCCCTGCGGCGGCGAAAACAGTGGACCTGCTGGCGGATTGGATCGCCCCGGAGCGGATTGAGACGGCGGGGAAGAAAGGAGGCGGCTTATGAGCCCGGGTCAAGGCGTCATTGCGTCGTTGCTGACATGCCTGGTCGGGGCGGGGCTTTGCGGGTTGGTCGCCCCGCGTCGGCGGCTGGCCGGTTGGGTTGCCTTCGCCGCCACGGCGCTTTCCAGCGGGCTGGCCCTCTATGCCGCCGGCAAGGCGCTGGCCCTGGGCTCCGTTGAGCCGGAGATGTTCCTCAAGGTCGAGTCGATGGGCTTCGCCCTCACGCTCCATATCGACGGGCTGAGCGCGTTTTTCATCTTGTTGATCGCTTCCATTGCGTTGCCGGCGGTCTTCTACTCCATCGACTACATGGAGAGCTATCCTGAGTACGGGGTGGGGCGTTATTACCCGCTTCTGCTCATTTTCATCGCCGCTCTCTATGGCCTGGTCAGCACCACCGACATGATGTGGTTCTTCTTCATCTTCTGGCAGATGATGACCGTGCCCGGCTTTCTCCTGATTCGGTTCGAGCGCCAACGGGCGGAGAACCGGCGGGCGGCCCTCAAGTTTCTTGTGATGATGGAAATCGCCTGCGCGGCGACGATGGCGGGGGCGGAATTGCTGGCCGGGGCGCCGGTTTCCGGCGCAGCTGCGGGCGGCGGAGCGGCGTTGAAGTACGATTTCGCCACGGTCAGTTCCCGGCTCCCGGCGCTTTTGGAGCAGCGCTCCTTGTTGACCGCCGCGGCCTTCGCTCTCTTTCTGGCCGGTTTCGGCATCAAACTGGGCATGTGGCCTTTCGGAAGAGTTTGGCTGCCGGATGCGCACCCCGCTGCGCCTTCGCCGATGAGCGCCATGCTCTCGGGGGTGATGCTCAAAACCGGCGTTTATGGCGTCATGCGCTACTTCCTTTGGCTGGTCCCGTTGGAGCGGCGGGCGATCTATCCGGCGTGGGAATGGGGCGCGGTGATGACGATTCTGGGCACGATCACGCTTTTGACTGGAACCGCCCAGGCCTTGAAGCAGGAGCAGACCAAGCGGCTGCTGGCTTTTCACAGCATCGGCCAGCTCGGCTACATCCTCTTCGGGGTCGGCATGGCGATGCTTCTGTTGGGGATGGATGATCCCCGGCTTGAGCCCCTGGCGGTGGCCGCTTTCGCCGGAGCGCTCCTGCACACACTCCATCACGCCACCTTCAAGAGCCTCCTGTTCCTGAACGCCGGGTCGGTCCTTTGGTCCACGGGAACGCAGGATTTGAACCGGTTGGGAGGACTGGCGCGCTGGATGCCGTGGACGGCGATTACGGCGCTGATCGCGTCGATGTCGATTTCGGGAGTGCCGGGCCTGAACGGCTTCATCAGCAAGTGGGCGCTTTATGTGGCGGGGGTGGAAGGCTGGCCGGCGGCTTCCTGGCTGCCCGTGTGCGCCGCGATCGCCATCCTCACCAGCGCCCTCACGTTGGCCTCGTTTGTCAAGTTTTTCGGCGCGGGATTCCTCGGACGGTCGAGCGCGTATGTGGAGCGGAAGGCTCGGGAGCGAGGCCGCCTGGAGGTTCCTTGGCGGATGCAGGTTTCCCAGTGGCTCTTGGCTGTTGTGTGCGTGGTCGCCGGTTTGCTGCCGGCGGTGACCTTCGGCCTGGTGCAGCTTGCGTTGAAGGCGGGCCATCGCGGCTTGGGCGCGGTGTTTGGAACCATGAGCCCCGCCACGCCGGCGTTTTTGGCGGGCGTGCGCACGGTGGGCCAGGGCGTGGTCATCGCCGTGCTGGTGGTTTTGGGAATCGCCGCAGGCATGGCGCTGGCGTGGCTCCTCTCCTGCCTCGGCGGCGCGCCCAGGCGGCGGGTGGAGCCGTGGCTTTGCGGTTATGCGACCCATGAGGACAGCATGCGCGTGACGGCTCACGGATTGTACGGCCATCTCAAGAGCGGGCTCAGCGCTCGAGGTCTGGCTCGGATGATGTGGAGCAAAGCGCCGACCCGGGAATGGGACAAAAACGCGGGCCCGCGCCATACGGCGTCGGGAGGCAAGGAGAGCGGCTCATGAAAGCCAGGGAGAGGGAACGCAAGTTGCGCGAGCGGTTCGGCGCGGCGATCCGGCGGACCGATTTGATCTCGCCGGACCGGTTGTGCCTCTACGTGGACAAAGAGGCGGTTCGCGAGGTCTGCCGCTTCGTCTTCCGCGAGATGGACGCGCGCTATGTAATCAGCGTCGGCCTCGACGATCGACCTTACTCGGGCCATTTCCTTGTCAGCCACAACTTCGCTTTCGATCGAGACGGCATCCTGGCGGCCTTGTTGACCGAGCTGCCTTCGGAGAAGCCGGAAATCCCTTCCATTGCGGATATTGTGCCTGCTGCGGGCTGGGCGGAGCGGGAGTTTCGCGACTTGGTCGGCATTGAGCCGAAAGGGCATCCCTATCCGAAGCGGCTGGTCCTTCCCGATGGTTGGCCGGACGGGGCGCATCCTTTGCGCAAGGACTACGCCTGGAACGAGGTTCCGAAAGGATGGGACAATGAGGCCTCCTTTCACTTCGACGATCCGCCCGAGGGATGCGCCGTGGTGCCCTTTGGGCCTTTCCACCCCACGCTGGACGAGCCGGAGCATTTCCGGCTCTACGTGGAGGGGGAAACGGTTCGGGGCTGCGAATACCGCGGCTTCATGGTGCACCGTGGCATCGAGAAGCTCGCCGAGTCGGTGATGGGCTACAACGACATCCCGATGCTGGCCGAGCGAATCTGCGGCATCTGCGGGTGCGTGCACAACGTGGCCTACGCCCAGGCCGTCGAAAGCGCCGCTGGAATCCAGCCGCCGCCTCGGGCCGAATACATCCGGACCGTGATGCTTGAGATCGAGCGGCTCCACAGCCATTTGCTCTGGGTCGGACTCGCCTGCCACATCCTCGGGTTCGACACCCTGTTCATGCAGGCGTTTCGGATCCGCGAGCCGGTGATGTGGATCGCCGAGAAGATCAGCGGCAATCGCAAGACGTACGCGCTTTGTCTGATCGGCGGAGTGCGGTGGGAGATCACCCCTCCGTTGGCTGAGGAGCTGCGCGGCGTCATGGACAAGCTGGAGAAGGAGTGGCTCGATGTGGCCCGGGCCGTCGAGCGCGACCGCAATATCCAACGCCGCACCCGCGGCGTGGGCGTGGCCGACGCGCGGCTGGTCAAGGAGTTCGGCCTCCTCGGCCCGGTGGCCCGCGCCGCCGGCGTGGAGATCGACTCCCGCAAGGATCATCCCTACGCAGCTTACGACCGCGTGGCGTTTGATGTGATCGTGGAGGAGGGCGGCGATGTCTGGGCGCGCCTGATGGTGCGGGTCAAGGAGGTCTTCGAGTCGATCCGGATCATCCGTCAGTGTCTGGAGAAAATGGAGTCGGGGCCGCTTCAGGCTGTGATTGAAGACGAACTGCAGCCGGGCCGGATCGGGCTCAGCTCGGTGGAGGCCCCGCGCGGTGAGAGCCACCATTTCGTGGTGACCGGGGAGAACAACCGGCCGCGCCGCTGGCGGGTTCGCGCCCCCACCTACCAGAACCTCCAGGGCATTCCGGCGATGATCAAGGATCAGACCTTGGCGGACATGACCATCGCTTTGGGGAGCATCGACCCGTGTTTCTCATGCACCGACCGGCTTGAGACCGTCGATTTTCGAACCGGCCTGGTGAAGGTCTGGTCTCAGGGCGAGCTGGAAAAGTTGGTTCGCGAGGGCAAGAGCGATTGAGCGAGGCGGCATAGAGATGGGCGGCGAGCTGAAAGCGATTTTGGGAACGGCGGCGACCTGCGTGGCGCAGGTCTTGTGGGCTCTTCTGCTGGCGCCTTTGGTCGAGGGGCTTGTGCGGAAGCTCACGGCGCGGATCCAATCCCGCCAAGGGCCTCCGATCTGGCAGGGTTATTTCGACCTGCTCAAGCTCTTGGGCAAGGAGGATCTGGAAGCGGGCGAGATTCCCTGGCTCCCGCGGGTTGCGGCGTTCCTCTCGCTCGGCACGCTCATGTTCATGGCTTGCGTGCTCCCTCTGGGCGCTGCGCCGCCGTTGGGGACGGAGACCGATTCGATCCTTCTGGTCCATTTGGTGACGCTGGCGGGGCTGGGCGCCTTGATGGCGGGCTTTGCAGCCGGGGGAACGTATTCGCTCATCGGAAGTAGTCGGGAAGTGATGCTCATGGTCTTACTCGAACCGCTGCTTGCGGTGGCGGTGATCGCCGGGGCGGTGCATCGAAGCAGCCTGGCGGTGGCCGAGGCCGTGCGCGGCGGCGTCTATGCCGCCCAAGGCTTCCCGTGGTCGGGATTGATCCTGTTGGTCGTGATTCTCCTGGCGTTTCCGGCCTATGTTCAGCGGGTTCCCTTCGACATCGCCGAAGCGGAGACCGAGATCATGGAGGGCTGGTTGATGGAATGTTCGGGACCGACGCTGGCCTTGTTCAAATACAGCGCCATGCTCAAGCTCGTCCTCTACAGCGCCCTTTTCGTCAACCTGTTCGTTCCTTGGGGCGAGGCGGGAGGCGGCGTCGGCGCGTGGCTCTTTTTCTGGATCAAAACGGGCGCGGTCATCGCTTTGGTGGCCGCCGCGGCCGCCGCGCACGCGCGTTACCGGGCGGATCAGGCTGTGCGATGGTTCGGGATGATGCTGGCCGCGGCGCTCTTCGCCCTGTGGCTGGCCGGATTAGGATGCTGAGTCGATCGGCAAAGAAGGAAGCCCACCGATGTCGCTGCTGAGCAAAGTCAAAGAAGCATGGATCGGCTTGCGGAGCGGACGCGCGACGCTTCCGTATCCCGCCGCGCCGCGGCCGACTCCCGAGCGGTTTCGCGGCCGCCCGATTTTCGATCCCGCAAAGTGCATCGGCTGCGCCGGCTGCGCCAACAACTGCCCGTCGCGCGAGATTCTCGTCTACGACCCGTGCCAGGAGATTCGGATCATTCACTACCTCGGCCTGCGATGCACTTACTGCGGGCGGTGCGCCGATGTCTGCCCCGAAAACGCCATTACCATGAGCCGGGACTTCGAGACCGCCACCGATCAGATCAGCGACTTGCAACAGCGCCTGGAGCTTTTCATGAGCGCCTGCCAGCGGTGCGGCCGATGCTTCACCCCGCCTTCGCCGCTGGAAAAACTCAAGCTCCACGGTTACCGCATGGACGACATTGAGCGGGGGCAGTGGATCTTCGTTTCCAAGTCCTATCTGGAAGGCGAAAAACCGGTCGAAGACATCGAACTGGAGTGGGATTAGGCTTATGTGGAAGCGGCTTTGCCGGCGAATGTTGAAGCGGTCGATTTGGGTCTACCACGCCAACAGCGGGGGATGCAACGGCTGCGACATCGAGGTGCTCGACGTCGTAGTAAGGCGTCAGGACGTCGAGCACCTCGATGTCGCAGCCGTTGCATCCCCCGCTGTTGGCGTGGTAGACCCAAATCGACCGCTTCAACATTCGCCGGCAAAGCCGCTTCCACATAAGCCTAATC
>JAGHDA010000324.1 GCA_021160185.1 Verrucomicrobiota bacterium | reverse complement strand
GGACGACGAGGGGGCGAAGACGCGGCCGGCTTGGACAAGCGCGTTTTCGGCCGAAAACCCCGGCTCGACTCCGGCCGCGCATCCCCAGGAAGACGCCCTTGCGCGGCGCGGGCGAAGGTCAAGCGGCGTCATGACCGGGCGCAAAGGCCTGGGGATTGGGAGCGGCTCTCGGCGAGCGCAGCGGCCAACGGGCGGCTGCGGGCCCGGCGGGAAAAATCCCGGCCGGGCCGAAGCCGTCGCGCCACCCGATCCCCCGGACTACACCGCCCGAACCTCCTGGCGCATGAAGACCCAGTAGGCCAGCCAGAACACTGCCAGCGTCGTTCCCACCAGCAACGTGAGATAGGGCCAGGCCACCAGGATGGACTGATCCAGCGGGAGGGGGCTTTGGAAGCGCTCGAGCGAGAGTTGCTCGAGCATGCCCATCATCACCACGCCGCTGCGGCTTCGTCGGAACGGGTCCAGGACAACTCCGGTGGCCTCCGAATAAAGGACCACGGGCGAAACGAGGCTGGCTGTTTCCGAGGCCCGCTCATGAGCCACGATCTGTTCCGGATCGCGGGGATTGTCCACCGGAGCGACGGCGTTGGCGACCAGGTCGGAAGCGAATCCGATGAAAAATGAAAATAAAACCCACACCGCCCCCGCCGCCAAAGCCGAGGTGGCCAGACTGCGGAAGATGATCGAAAAGAGGATCGCCAGGCCCAGCCAGAACGCCACGTAAGCCGCGGTGATCAGCAAATAAATCAGCAAGCGGCCGATCTCTTCCGGACCGGGCTCCACGCCCACCGCGAGCATCCCCATGCCGGTGACCAGCAAAATCATGGCGGCCACCACGATGCCGATCGTGATAATGCCCGCAAGGAACTTCCCGTTGATCACGTCGTCCCGAAAGACCGGCTGGGAGAGCACCTTGCTCAGCGTGCGCAACTGACGCTCCCGGTTGATCGCGTCGAACCCCATGATAATGCCCAGCAAAGGGCCGAAGAAGGCGATGAACTGGGTCAGGGAGATGAACTTGCCGGGGGTGGTGAACATGAGAAGGAAGACGTGCGAAGGCTTGGCGACCCCTTCGAGCGCTTCCCGGATGTGCGTGGCGGCCATGTAGCTGGTGATCAAGGCCACCATCAGGATCAGCGAAAACAGCAGCAGGAAACGGGTGGAGCTAAACTGGTCGGCCAGCTCCTTGCGTGCGATTGTCCACATCGTCTCAGCCCTCCTTGAAAAAGGTCATGTAAATCCGCTCCAGGTCCATGCCGCTTTCCTTGTCGGCGGCCAGTTCCTCGATGGTTCCGGCGGCCGCCAGCCTGCCCTTGCTCATGATGCCGACCCGTGAGCAGATCCGCTGGACCTGGTTGAGAAGATGGGAGGAGAGCATCACAGTGATGCCCCGCTCCTTGTTCAAGGAGACAATCAGGTCCAGCATCTTGTTGGTTCCGTCGGGGTCCAAGCCCCCTGTGGGCTCGTCCAGGATCAAGAGCTTGGGATCCTTGATGAGAAGCTCCCCGATCCCGAGCCGTTGGCGCATGCCGTGAGAATAAGCGCCCACCAGCTTGTCGCCCTGGTCGGCGAGCTCGACGGCCCGCAGCGCCTCGTCGATTTTCTTCTCCGCCTCGGCCTCGGAAAGGCCGTTAAGCTCGGCAATGAAGCGAAGGTTTTCCCGCGCGGTGAGGTCGTCGTAAAACCCCACGCTCTCCGGCAGGTAGCCCACATGGCGCTTGACGCGCAGCGGATCGCGCACCGGGTCCACGCCGAGCACCCGCGCCTCTCCCGCGGTGGGCTCAGTAAGCCCCAACAGCATCAGAATGGTCGTGGTCTTGCCCGCGCCGTTGGGGCCCAGGAACCCGAAGATCTCCCCCTCGGAAACCGTGAGGTCGAGCCGGTCGACGGCAAGCTGAGCGCCGTACCGCTTGGTCAAGCCTTTGGTTTCAATGAGAGCAGCCATGGCTTACCGCCTCCCAAGCACGCGGAAAGTCACTCCCATGCCGATCACCACCAGAATAATGATCCCGACGCCGACCCAGCCCCACGCTGAGGACGCTTTCACCGTCACGCGGAACTCCAAATCCTCATTGGCCTTCTCGCCCTGGATCTGGACGTCCACCGAATAGTCGCCCACCAGCGCCTTCTCCGCGGGCGTGATGACGGCCTCCACCTGCTTCACCTCGTCCGGCTTAAGATTCTCCAGCTTCTCGGGCTTGAACTCGACCTTCCAATTCTCCGGCTTTAAAGCCGTAAAGGTGATTTCCCGTTGAGGCGCCGAGCCGGTGTTTTGGACCAGGATCGTGACATTGGCCTCCTTGCCCCGCTCCGTGACCACCGAGAGCAAGCCGGTGGGCGTGCCCACTTTCAACTCGTACGTCCCGGTCAGCACCACCTTCAGCTCCTTCTCCGCCTTCGCTTTGGGGCCTTCCACCGTGACCTTGAACACGTACTCCCCCGCCTTGGCCTTGTAAGGCGGCTTGACCTCGAACTCGATCGTCTTGCTCGAATTGGCCTCGATCTTCAGGGAGCTGATCTGCTTCGACTCATAAGCCGGCTTGAACGAGGTCTGCCATCCCTCCGGCGCGGCGGCCCGGAAGTTGAACACCGCGTCCTGATCGGTGTCGTTGCGCACGTCCAGGGAGAACTGGAACTGTTCGTCCGAAGCGCCTTCCAGCACCGGATAGGAAGTCTCGATCGTGACCTTGGCCGGGCCGCTCTTTTCCTGCTCCACGCGGACGGTCAAGCTGGTCCTCTGCTGGATCACGCCGTCCTCGGTCCACCCATTCACCGTGATGCGGTATTCGCCCGGAGGCAGCCGCTTGACGTTCTTGTCCTTGGGCCGGGCGCTCACGGTCAAGGTCGCGTCCTCCCCCGACCCCACGAAGATGCCGCCGATCACCGTCCCGTACCGCTTGATCTCCACCGTCCAGTCCTTGGGCTTGCCGGCGACCTCCAGCAGGACGGTCTCGTCCTTCTTGCCCCGGTTTTTCACCAGCAAGTCCGCGCTGACTGTGTCCTCGGGGGTGAGCTTGACGCTCGGATATTGAAAGGCCACAACCACGCTTCTCTCGGGCATGTCGGCTTTTGACTTGGATTCGGCCGCCGTCGCCGCGAACAGGGCGGCCGCGCAGAGGGTTGTCCAGAACCGGTGTTTCATCGCTTGTCCTCCTTGCATAACGCCGTCGTCTCTCCAGACAGCAACGCAACGATCGCGTTCAAATTTCCCGCGATTCAACCTCCTCACGCCAAGCCGACCCCGCCTGGGCGAGGCCGACTTTGACGGAATCCCATTTACCCAGCCTCCGGTCCCCTGTCAAGCCTCCCTCCCGCAAGCTGTTTGCCGCCTGCCGGCTCAAAAAAGGCCGCGCCGGCAACCGAAAGGAATGCCGATAAGCCGCAAAGGCGGCCGAGCAGCCGCGCGGCAAGCGTCTGAAGGCGTTGTTGTCGGCGCAGCCGCCCTATTTGGAGGGAAGCGGGACCGGCGGCTGGAGGCGGGGCTGAGGGCGATTCGACATTGGGCGCTTCCCTCCGCTCGTCCTGCGGACTCCTTGCATGGCGCGCCCGGGACCAGCGCAACTGTTCCCACCTCAGCGGCATAACTTCTGAGTCAACGGGCGGCCGGGGCGCGTCGCTGGAAACCGGAGAAGGACGTGCTAAATTGGGCCGCCGAAGCGGCCTGCCCGGCTTCGCCGGGAATGCAAGCGCCCCTCCGGCGTTCGCCGCGGCAAGCCGACGGCGATCTGCGGAGCTAAAACGCCCAAAGAACAAAGAAAAGAAAGACAAAACCATGGCAACAAAACCATACCAGGTCTACAAGTGCCCTGTCTGCGGCAACATCGTGGAAGTCGTCCGTCCCGGCGCCGGCCGGCTCGTCTGCTGCGGCAAGCCGATGGAGCTGCTGGAAGAAAACACAACCGACGCCGCGCAGGAAAAGCATGTGCCCGTCATCGAGAGAACCGACAAAGGCGCGCGCGTGAAGGTGGGCAGCGTCGAGCATCCCATGGAGGAAGCCCACTACATCGAATGGATTGAAGTGGTGGACGAAGGCTGCGGTTGGACCCAACGGGCGGCGCTGAAGCCCGGCGAGCCGCCCCAGGCGGAATTCGTTTTCCCTCCCTGCTGCTCGGATCACATCTCCGCCCGGGCCTATTGCAATCTGCACGGCTTCTGGAAAAAGGAGGGGTAAGCCATGTTGCGATCTGAAATCGAACAAGCGCTCAACGCGCAACTGGCCGCCGAAATCTACTCCGCCTACCTCTATTTCTCGATGGCGGCCTATTTCGAACACAAGGCTCTCAAGGGGTTCGCCGGCTGGATGGAAGCGCAGGCGATCGAGGAGCT
>JAGHDA010000277.1 GCA_021160185.1 Verrucomicrobiota bacterium | reverse complement strand
GTTGGGTCGGAAACTGATCCAGGAACGCGGCGGAGGCTGGTACGGCAGCTCAGTCACTATATCCATCTTGAACGGAAAGAGGATCCCGTCCACTTTGCGAAAATCAGAGGCGTCCACCCGAACTCGGTTGACGCCTCCGGAAATCTTGGTTTCCGCTTCCTCCCGGACAAGCAACGCCGTTTTTTGACTGAAGTAGAACCGCCGCGTGGTGTTCGCCGTAGGTCTGCTTTCAGCAACCCAAACCGGCTCTCCGCCCGCCTTGCCCGCTCGCACCACTTTCAGATCGGGGTACAGCTTCAGAAGATGAAGATCCCGATAAAAATCCGCGTCGCGTTTGGAGCGCTCGAGCAATTCCCCCTTCTCCTCGACCACGCCCATGCCCGGGTTATAAGTCCAGGCGCGCTTGCCGTCGAATCCGCTCCGAACCTGGCCGAACTGGGGAATCTCGACAATCGAAAGCCGCTTGTTGGGCGCTTTAGCGTAATACTCGAGCTTTCCAGTTTGAGGCAGGAAAGCGCCCATCGCCTCGCCTTGAAAATGGCGGGTCACAAAGGCCGACAAGACTTTCTCGCCGCCCATGGCCCGAATGTGCCGCTGGACCAGCTTCTTGATCGGGGGGAGGGCTTCGCCGGCCTGCAAACAGGCTTGCCGGCCCCCCGCAAGAAATCCGATCCCGACAAGAAAAACCCCCGTCGCCCAACGGCTCCTCGCGCTTCCTCCTGCGTTTCGGCGTGTCATGCCGGGATTCTCAAAAGCGCCCCGCGCCATGTCAAATGCAATCGCCCCCAACTCGCTTCTTTCTGCGCCCGGCGGCCTTGCAAACCGTCGGCGTCTCGAGGCCCCCTCGAGTCCAAAGGATTTTCGCTCTCGCCTCGGTCCTCCTCCCTCCTTTCGCCCTTTCCAACGCCTCCCGAGACCCCCGAGCGGCGCGGAAAGCTTCTGGCGCGCGCCGCGACGGCGGCGCAAAATGACGAACAGCTATGAGCGAAACGCAGAGGAAACTTCCACCGATCGATTTGCGCAGCGACACGGTGACCCAGCCAACTCCCGCGATGCGCGAGGCCATGGCCCGCGCGGCGGTGGGAGACGACGTGTTCGGCGAGGATCCGACAGTCAACGAACTGGAGGCGCGGACGGCCGCTCTGCTCGGCAAGGAGGCGGCGCTGTTTCTCCCTTCAGGCACAATGAGCAACCAGGTCGCCATCCGGGCCCACACCGAGCACGGAGACGAAATCCTCTTGGAGGTCTCCAGCCACGCCTACCTCTACGAAGCCGGCGCGCCGGCGGCGCTCTCGGGGGTGATGTGCCGGTTGATCCCCGGCAAACGAGGGCTCTTCACAGCCGAGGATCTTCGCGCGGCGGTTCGTCCCACGAACATGCACTTTCCGCCAGCGCGGCTCCTGTGCGTGGAAAACACCCATAATCAAGGCGGCGGCTCGGTGTGGCCGCTGGAGCAAATCGCGGAGGTCGCTGAGGCGGCCAGGGAGTTGGGACTGCGGACGCATCTGGACGGGGCCCGCTTGTGGAACGCGGCGGCAGCCGCTGGACGCAGCGAGGCCGAATACGCGGCTTATTTTGACAGCGTAAACGTCTGTTTCTCCAAGGGGCTGGGCGCGCCGGTCGGCTCAGCCCAGGCCGGATCGGCTGAGTTCATTCGCCGCGCCCGGCGCTTCCGCAAGCAGTTCGGCGGCGGCATGCGGCAAGCGGGCATCCTGGCTGCCGCGGCGCTCTACGCGTTGGAGCGGCATCGAAGCAGGCTGGCCGAAGACCACGCCAACGCCAAACGCCTGGCGCAAGGCCTGGCGAATCTGCCGGGATTGGACACGAACCCGGCCGAGGTGGAAACTAACATCGTCCTGATTCGCACGCGAAGCATGCCCGCTCCGGAAATGGTTCGCCGACTCCAGCAACAAGGCGTGCTGACGCTGGCCCGGGACGCCGAAACCATCCGCGCGGTGACCCATCTGCAAGTCTCGGCCGAAGACATCGACCGGGCGCTGAACATCTGGGCCGAGGTCGTCGCCTGACCCGCTCCCCCTTTTGAAAAGCCGGTCTTGCGACGGGCGGGTCAGTCGCTTCGGGCAAAAAATCCACTGGCCGCGCTCCGTCCGAATCGGGCAACTTCAAGGCGACATGATCAATCGCCTTTGCTCTGCGCTGCTGCTCGCTTCGGCCATGGCCGCGCAAGCCGCCGCGCCCTTGCTCGTCCATACCGACGTGTTTGTGTCCGGCAAGGACGGCTATCACACCTACCGCATCCCGGCCGTTGAAACCGCGCCGGACGGATCGCTGATCGCTTTCGCCGAGGCGCGGAAATACAGCGCGGCCGATCCGGGCCACGACAAGCAAGACATCGACCTGGTGTTCAAACGCAGCGCAGACCAAGGCGCCGCTTGGTCGGCCATGGAAATCCTGGAAGACCCCGGCGAGCTGTGGTCAGCGGCCAATCCAGCCACTGTGGTGGATCGCGCCGCCGGCCGAGTGTGGGTGTTTTATCTCCGCTCCCGCCCCGGACGCAGCACTCTCACAGCCAGGCCGGGCACGGACGATTTTCAGACTCTGGCCCGGTGGAGCGCCGACAACGGCCGAAGCTGGTCCGCCCCGATCGATCTGACCCCCGTGGCGCGGGACTTGAAAGACCCCGCGTGGCGCGCCAGCGTCCCGGGCCCCGGCGGCGCGATCCAAACACGAACCGGACGACTCCTCGTGCCGATGTGGAAAACGCCTTTCGCTAATTTCGCCATCTACTCGGACGACCACGGTCGCACCTGGCGGCGGGGCCGACAAGCGGCCGGCATTCAAGGCGGCAATGAGAACCAATTGGTTGAACTGGCCAACGGACGGATCCTGATGGATATCCGCCAAAGCCGGGAGCCCCGCCGTTGGCTGATAGAAAGCGCCGACGGCGGCCAAAGCTGGGGGCCGCCGCGGCCGGGGCTGCCCGTCACGCCCGTCATGTGCGCCATCGAGCGATGGACATTGCAAGCCCGCGGCGACGATCGCAACAGGCTGGCGTGGACGGGGCCCAAAGGCCCGAAACGGCGTCGGCTGGCCATCCGCGTCAGCTACGACGAGGGCCGCGCCTTCCCCCGGGAAAGAATCATCTCCCACCAATACGCCGCCTATTCCGACCTGACCATCCTGCCCGACGGCTCCGTGGGCGTGTTGTGGGAGCGCGGCGTGGAGCGGGGCTATCAATTCATCACCTTCACTCGGCTCACCCGCGCCTGGGTGGAAGGCTCGGCGACCGGCGCGAACCAATGACGCGCCTGTTCCGCGGCGCAGTCCGCCGGCAAGCAAACAACCCCCCGCCACCGGCGCGCCGCAAAGAGCGGCCTTGCGCTTTCCCTTCCCGAAAAAAACAGGCGGTTCGCCTCGGACGGGTTGGCCTTCCCGGCGATCTTCTTTCGGAAAACGACGCTTACGCCCGCTCCAAGTATTTGCCGGTGCGCGTGTCCACCTTGATCCGCTCCCCGCTTTTGATGAAGAGCGGAACTTGAATCGTGATCCCCGTCTCCAACGTCGCCGGCTTCGTCACATTGCTGGCCGAATCGCCCCGCACGCCTTCGGGCGCCTCGGTCACCGTGATCTCCACCGCCGCAGGCAACTCCACCTGCACGGCGCGCTCATGAACAAAGGTCACTGTCACCGGCGTGTTCTCCACCAGGAAATTCTTCGCCTCGCCGATCAGCTCCTCAGTCAGGCTCACCGTCTCAAACGTCTCAGGATCGGTGAAAACATACTCGCTGCCGTCCTTGTAGCTGTACTCCATCTTGCGCGAAATCAGCGGCGCCACTTCCACGTCCTCCGTCGAACTGAAGCGCACGTCCGACGACTTGCCGGTCCGCAGATTGCGCATGGAAATCTGGACAAAGCCGCGCTTGTTGCCCGGGGTGCGATGCTCGGCGGACAGGATGACGCATATGTCCCCGTTGTAGACTATCGCCATCCCCTTCCTCAAATCGTTTGCAATTGCCATAAGCGTTTCTCTCTCGAATCGGCTCCTGCCCTAGGGCAAAAGCGCTTCCCAGGGTAGGAACCCTCGCTCCCGTTTCAAGCCTTATCGGACCGGGCCGACATCGCCAAAAGGGGTGACTTTGGTTTGGCAATTGACAACCGGGAAAAAACGGGTTGGAGTGGATCCATGCAAGTCTTCAGAAAGTCCATGTCTCCAAAGGTCCGGGACGCGCGAAACGGCGTTTCGGGACGCAAGCGATGCGGTTTCGCGGTTGTTTCCCTTCTCGCCGCCGCGGCGTTCGCAGCCCAGGCCCGCGCGGACGTGCGGCTGCACCCGCTGTTCTCGGACAACATGGTTCTCCAACAAGGGAGGCCGGTTCCGGTATGGGGTTGGGCCGATAAGGGCGAGAAAATCGCCGTTCACTTCCAAGGCCAGGTGAAGCAAACCACGGCGCGCAATGGCCGATGGCGCGTGGACCTGGAACCGCTGCTGCCCGGAGGGCCGTTCGTGATGGAAGTCAAAGGCCGAAACCAGATCATTTTGACGAACGTGCTCGTGGGAGAGGTATGGGTGTGCAGCGGGCAAAGCAACATGGAGTTTCCCCTCTCCCGGGCGGTAAAAGCGAAAGAGGCCCTCGCCGCGGCCACTAACTCGATGCTGCGGCTGTTCACCGTGCCGCGGACCAAATCTCAAGAGCCGCTGGAAACCGTGAAGGGCAAATGGAGCCTCTGCTCTCCGGAGGCGGCGCGAAACTTCTCCGCCGTCGCCTACTTTTTCGGCCAGGCGCTTCAGAAGGCGCGGAAAATCCCGGTGGGATTGATCCACACCTCCTGGGGCGGATCCCCCGCCGAGGCGTGGATGAGTCGCGACGCCTTGATGGCGGACCCGGTGTACCGGAAGGAAATCCTCAAAACCTATGCCGCGAATTGGCGGCGCTACGAAGAAGCGCGGGCGGCGTGGCAGAAAGAAGCCAAGGCCGCCAAGGCCGCCGGCAAGAAGTTTAACAAGCGCCCTCCGCGCTCGCCTTGGTGGCGATGCTCCGAACTTTACAACGGAATGATCGCCCCCCTCATCCCCTTCGCAATCCGCGGGGCGATCTGGTATCAAGGCGAATCCAACGCCGGCCGCGCCTACCAATATCGCCGTCTCTTTCCGGACATGATCCGCAACTGGCGGGAAAAATGGGGGCAGGGCGACTTCCCGTTCCTCGCCGTCCAGCTCGCCCCGTGGGACAAGAACCGCCGTCGCTCGATCGAAGAGATCGCCGCGCAACCTGTCGAAAGCGATTGGGCCGAGCTGCGGGAAGCCCAAGTGTTGGCGGCGCGCATCCTGCCCAACGTGGGCATCGCGGTCATCACCGACGTGGGAGACAAAGACGACATCCACCCCCGCAACAAACAGCCTGTGGGCGAGCGGCTGGCCCTGGCCGCCCGGGTCATCGCTTACGGGGAACCCATCGACGGCCTCAGTCCCCTCTACCGGTCGGTGGAATTCAAGAGCGGCAAGGCGATCGTCCATTTCGATTACGTCAAGGGACCGCTCAAGGTCAAAGGCGACAAGCTCCTCGGCTTTGCCGTCGCAGGGCCTGACCGCAAGTTCGTGTGGGCCGAAGCGCGCGTCAACGGCAAGACGGTTGAGGTCTGGAGCCCGAAAGTTCCCAACCCGGTCGCCGTCCGATTCGGATGGGCGGATTATCCGGTGGTGAATCTCTATAGCAGCGCGGGCTTGCCGGTCTCGCCGTTCCGAACAGACGACTGGCCGATGGTGACCCAACCGAAGGAATAGCCGGCGGCGCGAACGGCCTTGCGCCGCCGAAGCCCGTTTTCCCGCCTTCGAGGCGGAGAGGAAATTGTCACGGCGCTCTTCCCCTCCCCGGAGAGGAAGAGCGTTCTTCATAACGCCGGCGCTTCTCTCGGCGGGCGGAGAAGGCGATCTCTTTTTCTCTTGGCTCGCGGGCGGTCGCAGGCAAGTTCCGGCGCTGGTAAAGTGGGGCCGTGGGGCGGGCAAGGCAAAGGGAACAAGAAGAAATAGGAGAAGCTCCTCTTCCAACCGCAGTCTCGCGGAAAGGCGGCGGGCGACTCGCTTCGCGGCGGCGGCGGATGTTAGGGCCGATGTTCCAAGCGCTCCAGAGCCGCAACTACCGGCTTTACTTCGTAGGGCTGCTGATTTCCTGGATAGGAAGCTGGATGCAGCGCACGGCGTTGGGTTGGCTGGTGTATGAGCTGACCGGCTCGCAGGTGCTGCTGGGCGTAGTGGCGGCGGCCGTCTCCGCGCCGATCGTGTTGCTTTCCCCGTGGGCGGGCGCGTTTGCCGATCGCTGGTCCAAGCGGCGGCTTCTGACGATCACCCAGCTATGGCTCATGACCTTGGGGCTGACGTTGGGCGCGCTGGTGTGGCTGGAGCTGGTTCGCCCGGGGCTCCTGTTGTTGATCGCCGCCTTGGAAGGCGTGGCGATGGCGTTCGACATGCCCGCCCGGCAGGCGTTTCTGCCGGAGGCGGCCGGGAGGGAAAACCTGGCCAATGCGGTGGCGCTGAACAGCTCGATCGTGAACGCCGCCCGGATTGTGGGCCCCTCGCTGGCCGGGATCGTGATGGCCCGGTTCGGAATGGCGCTTTGTTTCTTTCTGAACGGGCTCAGCTTCCTGGCGGTGGTGGCGGCGTTGATGCGGATGGAGCTGAGCAGCAAGGCGAAGCCGCGCAAGGGAGAAGCGGGCTGGCAGCGGCTGCGGGGGGGCTTTGCCTACGTGCGCCAAAGCCGCAAGCTGCGGGAAGCGTTCGGGATCTTCGCTGTAGTCGGCGTGTTCGGCTGGTCCTACGGCGTCTTGATGCCGGTTTACGCCAAGGACGCGCTGGCCGTGGCGGAAGAAGGCTACGGCTTGCTCCTCTCGGCCAACGGAATGGGGGCGCTGGTCGGCGCGTTGACAGTGGCGCGGCTGGTGAGCCTTTGGGGTCCGGAGCGGCTTCGGGCAATCGGGATCAGCGTTTTCGCCGTAGGGTTGGCCCTGCTTGCAGGAGCCAAGAGCTACGGTCTGGCGGCGGCGATTCTGTTTGGGACCGGATGGGGACAAATGTTGTTCCTTTCCTCCACCAGCGCCCAGGTCCAGCTCAACGTGAGCGAGGAGGTGCGCGGCCGGGTGATGGGAATCTGGACGGCGGTCTTTGCAAGCGCCATGCCCGTGGGCGGGCTGTTGGCCGGCTTTTTCTGCAGTCGATTCGGCATCCAGGCGGTGTTCTTGGGAGGAGCGGCGGCGTGCGCCGCAGCGGCCTGGGCGGCGGTTCAAGCCGCAAGGCGAGCGAGGCCCCGCGCGCTCACGCCGGCTTCTTAGAGGCCGCCTCGAACCGATCCAAGATAACCTCCGCCGCAAGGCGCGCGCCGGCGCGGACGATTTTTCCGCAAACCTCCACGGGGCCGGGCACGGCCGCCTGAAACGCCTTCAGCTCTTCTGGATCCGCCAGGTTGAAGCGTCGGCCGAAAAATTTTTCCTGAAGGTCGCCGCATCGGGTCGCGCCCAGTTCCCTCTCAAACCGATCGCAGAACGCCCTGGCGGGAACCAGGCACGCCCGCCAACCGGCCCAGTCTTCGAGGCGATCCCGACCGAAAAACATCCCAATCACCAAAAGGGAAGCAATGATCGCCCCGCAAGTTTCGCCGCGCTCGGCCACGCCGGGAAGCGGGGTAAGGGCTTTGAGCGTGGGCTCCGAGTCCAGCTCGAAAACCTCCGCCAGCGCGGCAAACGTGGCTTGGGCGCAATTGTGGCAGAGGCGCATCTTCATGTCCGCTGTGGCGTCCAGCAGGTCGAGAAAGGTCTTCCGGGAAAGGCGCTCGACCAGCGGCTTTTGAGGGGGCTTGGCTCGGCTTGCCGAGGGGTTCGACACGGCTGTCGGGACCGCGGCGGGCTTTTCCGGGGCGCGCTTGTTTTTGCACGAAACTCCGGCAGCCAACGCCCCCGCCGAGGCGGCTCCCGCGCGGACAAATTCGCGCCGGCTCCATTTTCGAGACATGACAGTTCCCCTTTCCTGGAAGCAACGAAAGGCGATCCGTCCGCCTCGCGCCGTTCCCCTTCTGTTTTACCACCGCCCGGCCCGCGGACAAGGGGGTTGATTCAGAGCGATCTCCGGCAAGCGGCGCCGGCTCAGACGGGCGGCGAATCCGAATCCGCCGCGGATCCCGGCTCTGAGGCGGGTTCTTGCGGAGCGGCGCGGTCGAGGGAACCCGGCGTGGGCTCGGAAAGAGGAACCGGGCGCAACCGCCAGAACCCCGCTAGAAAGCTGCCAATGATCGAGTGGAACGTGGCCGAAATAGCGCAAGGAACAGCCGGAAGGCAAACGCCGGTGAGAGGGTTGGCAAAATGCGTCTTGGCCAGAACCGTTCCCAGTCCCGAATTCTGCATGCCCACCTCAATAGACACCGTCCGGCGCACGATCTTTTCGAATCCGAAAAGCTTCGCAAACCAGTACCCGAGGAAAAATGCCAGTCCGTGGACAAGGGCCACCGAGACAACCAGCGAGCGGCCGTGCGCCCGGATGGCGGCAACGTTGCTTCCGATAATGCTCCCGCAAATAAGGGCGATCGTGACCACCGAGACCAAGGGAGCAAGGTCTTCCACCGCGCCGACAAGCTTCGGAGCCAAGTGATGAAGGGCCACGCCCGCCGCCACCGGCAGGAGGACCACTTTGGCCGTCGTCCAAACCAGGGCCGGGGCGTCCACGGCCACATAGGCGCTTGCGTAAAGCTTGGTCAGGTACGGCGTCATCACCACAGCCAGGATGGTCGAACACATGGTCATCAGGACCGAAAGAGGCAAGTGGGCGCGGGCGAGAAAGGTCACCACATTGGACGCCGTGCCCCCGGGGCAACAGGCCACCAGGATCAATCCCAAGGCAAACTCCCGAGGCAGCCCCATGGCGCGCGCCACGGCCCAGCCCACAAAGGGCATGATGAGGAATTGCGCCGCCACGCCCGCGGCGACGGGTTTGGGCATGCGAAGCGCCCTGCGAAAGTCGTCGACCGTCAAGGTGACGCCCATGCCCAGCATGATAACCCCCAAGCCCCAGACGATTTTAGGCCGATCAAACCAAGTGAACCACGCCGGCCGAACCAGGGCCAGCGCCGCCGCAATCAGAACCCAAACCGGAAACAGGTTCGTCGCCAGTTGCAGGACACGTTTCACCACGGAGCTTCTACCCGCCCCGAAGCCTTCTTCCAAGGTGAAACGCGCCTCGGCGGCGCGCGGTTCTCCGGTGGGAATCGGGTTTGACCGGGCTGGGAGCCTTCGATACCCTCCGCCCTGCGACTATGAACGCGCCGGCAAAAACTGACGAGCGATTTAAAATTCTTGTGTGCGACCGCGTCTCCCCCAAAGGCGTGGAGGCTCTCAAGCGGCATCCCCAATTCGAAGTCATCGTTCAGGAAGAGCGCCTTTCTGAATCTCAGATGCTCCCCCTCATGGCGGACCTCTCGGCTATTATCGTCCGCTCGCAAACCAAGGTCACCAGCCGAATGATCGAAGCCGCCCCGAAGTTGAGAGCCATCGGCCGCGCGGGCGTGGGCGTAGACAATATCGACGTGGAGGCGGCCACGCGCCGCGGGATCGTGGTCATGAACACCCCGGGAGGCAACACCGTCTCCACCGCCGAGCTCACCATGGGCATGATGCTGGCGTTGGCGCGAAAGATTCCCATGGCGCACGCTTCGATGAAGGCCGGGAAATGGAACCGAAAACAATTTCAAGGCGCCGAGTTGAAAGGAAAAACCCTCGGGATCCTCGGGGTGGGGCGAATCGGAAGCGAAGTGGCGAAACGGGCTCAGGCTTTTGAAATGCGCGTTTTGGGATACGACCCCTACCTCACCCTGGCCCGAGCCAAGGCCCTCCAGATCGATCTGGTGGAAAACGTGGAGGAACTTTACCGCCAGGCTGACTTCATCACCGTTCATCTGCCCAAGAGCGAAGAAACGATCGGCATGATCAACGCCGAAGCGATGGCGAAAATGAAGCCTGGAGTGCGCCTGATCAACTGCGCCCGAGGCGGCATCATCGTGGAGGAGGATCTTCTCAAAGCGATCCGTTCAGGCCATGTGGCCGGAGCGGCCCTCGACGTGTACCAGACCGAACCGCCGCCGCCGGACTCGCCCTTGCGAAGCGCGCCCGAAATCGTCATGACGCCCCATCTCGGCGCCAGCACGGCGGAGGCGATGGAAAGCGTGGGCATCGAGATCGCGCAGAATCTCGCCGATTACCTCCTTTCCGGCGTGATCCGAAACGCGGTCAACCTGCCCAGCCTCGACGCGAAAACGCGCGAGCGCCTCGGGCCTTACCTCAAGCTCGGCGAGACGTTGGGCGTCACCTTGGCCCAACTGGCGCCCAAGCGCACCGAAAGGCTCGCCATCACCTACGGCGGCGCGTCCGCAGAGCTGCCCCAGGACGCCATCACCCGCGCCGTCCTCAAAGGCTTCCTGCAAACAGCCGGCGGCATGGACGCCAATTTTGTCAACGTCCGCGCCCTCGCGGAAAGTCTCGGCCTCCTGGTCGACGAGGTGCGCTCCAGCGAAGAAATCGATTTCCACGAGTGGATCCACGTAAAGGCCGAAGCAGGAGACCGCCGGGCCACCATCGCCGGCACGCTCTTCGGCGCGCGCCAGTTGCCCCGCATCGTGCGGCTGGGCGACATGCCGGTTGAAATCGTCCCCGAAGGCACGCTCATGCTCCTCCGCAACACGGACCGTCCCGGCATGGTGGGACACATCGGCGGCATCCTCGGCCGGCACAAAGTCAACATCGCCTCGATGAGCCTCCATCGGGACCGGGCCGGAGGCAACGCCTTGACCGTGCTGAATCTGGACAACCCGCCTCCGGAAGAAGCGATCCGGGAACTCTCCGAGGATCCCGATATCAGCAAGGTGCGCGTGGTGCGGCTCCCGTAAATCTTAAGAGGAATCAATATGAATCTGCGCATCGTTCTCGCCCTTTGTGGCGCCGCCGTCTGGCTTGGCCGCGCGGCGGAAAAGCCCGCCGACGCCTTGGCGGAACTGTTTCCCAACCCGGTCATCGTCAAAGGCCGCGGCTTCGAAATCCGCCAACGCGAACTGGACGACCGCGTCACCGCCTACAAAGCCACCCTTGCCTCCCAAGGCGTGACGGTCCCCCCCCGAGAGGAGCCGCGGATCCGGAAGCGGCTCCTGGACCGGATGATTCTTACCGCCATCCTCCTCCAGCGCGCCACGCCCGAGGATCGGAAGATCGCCAGGAAAAACGCGGACAAATTCATCCAGGAAGCCAAGAAAAGATCGCCCTCGGAAGCTTCCTACCGTCGCCAGTTGATTTCTCTCGGGATGACGCCCGAGGAGTTCGAGAAACGGGCGTTCGAGCAGGCCGTCGTCGAACAAGTCATCAACCGCGAGATCAAGTCCAAGCTCTCCGTCAGCGACGCCGAAATCCGGCGCTTCTACACCAACGGCGTGGACCTCCAGACGGAACAGCTTGAGAAAGAACTGGCCAAGGCCAACCCCGTTCAGGACCCGCTCAAAGCCCAGCAGCTCCGGGAGCAAATCGACCGCATCAAGAAAGCCAATCTGGCCCGCCTGCAAAAACCCGCCTGGGTCCGCGCCCAGATGCTGGTTTTCTACACCGCGGATCGCTTGACTCAGCGGCCGTTTCCCGAAACCGAGCGGCAGCGCAAGTTGAAGCTGGCCAAGGAGGTTCTCGAGCAACTCCGCGCAGGCAAGGACTTCAAAGAGATCGCCCTGAAATACTCCGAAGATCCGGACGTAACCAAAACGGGCGGAGAGTACACAGCCGCGGAAACCACCTCGATGTCGCCGGAGTTGAAACAAGCTCTCTTCACTCTCCCGCTGAGCGTGTGGAGCGACGTAATCGTCACCCCGATCGGCTATTATCTGGCGCGTGTAGTCGAGCGGCATCCGGCTGAAAAAGCCCCGATTGAGGACGCCGCCCCGCAAATCAAGGAGTTGTTGCTGACCCAGAAAGTCACTCGCCAATTGCCCGACTACCTGGCGCAGCTCAAGAAGGAGTACGCGGTCAAGATCCTCCTCCGGCAAGAGGAGGGGCAATAAGCCACTGGGGCTCCCATCCGGAAAGCGCGCGGGCGGTGTCCCGCGTTTTTCGTTTGCCTCAAAAGGCGGGCCCGCGGACAATTCTCACAGCCATGAAACGAACGCATCAATTCTTTGCGGCCGCCTCTTTGGCGGCGGCGCTCGGAGTCGCCGGAGTCCCGCGCGCCGCGGCCGCGGCGGCCGAGGCTTGTCCCCGAATCCCGGTGATCTTCGACACGGACATCGGCGACGACATCGACGACACCTGGGCGCTGGGGTTTCTGCTCAAATCGCCCGAGTTCGACCTGCGCCTGGCAGTGGGCGACCAGGGCAAAAACCTCTACCGCGCCCGCTTGCTGGCCAAGCTTCTGGAGCGCGCCGGGCGAACCAACATCCCAATCGGGATCGGGCTCGACGCCAATGCTTCCGGCTCCGGCCGCCAGGCGGCGTGGCTCGGGGACTACGACCTGAACCGCTACCCCGGAAAGATCTATCCCGACGGCGTCCAGGCCATCATCGACACCATTATGCGCTCGCCCGAGCCGGTCACGCTGATCTGCGTGGGCCCGGTTCCCAACATCCGCGAGGCCTTGCGCCGGGAGCCCCGCATTGCCCGGAACGCCCGCTTCGTAGGGATGCACGGGAGCCTCCGGCTCGGCTACGGCGGCAGCGCCAAGCCGGCCCCCGAATACAACGTGCGCGCCGACGTGAACGCCTTCCGAAAAGTCCTCCAAGCCCCCTGGTCCGTGACGATTACACCGCTGGACACCTGCGGCCTGGTCAACCTGAGCGGACCGCTTTATCAGCGGATGCTCAAATCCAAGGATCCCATCGCGCGCGCCATCATGGAGAACTACCGCGTCTGGCTCGGATCCCGGCCGGAGACCGAGAAAACTTTCCAAACCCGCTCCAGCACGCTGTTCGACACGGTGGGCGTCTACCTGGGCATGCGCGAGGAGCTCGTGGAAATCGAAAAGCTCCCCGTCAAGGTCAATGACAAGGGAATGACCCTCATCGATTCGGGCGGACGCCCAGTGCGCGCCGCCACGAAATGGAAGGATATGGAAGCCTTCAAGCGGCTCCTGGTCGATCGGCTGACCGGCGGGCGATAGGAGAAGCCATGACGCCTCGTCGCTTCCCCAAGCGAAAACGAGCTGCGCCTGCGTGGGACGCGCGCGCCTCCGTGCTCGCCGAGTGGCGGGGAGCGGACTTTTCCTCAGACGAGCGAGCCAGGGAATCGGCCGCCCGCCACGTCGGCGAGCTGGTGGAGCGTCTCACGGCCAAGCTTCAGCTCCCCAGGCGGCGCGCCGAAAGCCGCGTCTTTTCGCTCTGGAACCGCCTCGTCGACCCCGTCGTCGCCGCCCACGCCCGGCCCGCAGGGCTCCGCAACGGCACGCTCTTCGTCCATGTGGACAGCAGCCCCTGGCTCGCCGAGCTGGTCCGTTACCGCCGTCGGGAGATGCTGGAGCGGCTCCAGGACGCCCTCGGGCGGGAGCTAGTCCAACGAATCGTCTTCCGCCTGGGCTGAAAGCCTCCCCGTGTGCGCCGCTTTTTCCAGCCCGCAACGAGCGGCGCTCCCCGCCGAGCCGGACCGAGTGAGATCGGGCGGCGTCCGTTCGGGAACAACCCGCGCCCGGCGTTGATCCCATGGCCGCGGTGTTCCACAGCTTCGGCCTCCCTCACCTTGCGGCTTTGGGCCTTATGGGGCTTGCTCTGGCCGCTTCCCTCCACGCCGCCCTCCACAAACGCGACAGCCGCGCCGCCGCTCTGTGGGTTCTCTTCATCTGGCTCTCGCCCGCTTTTGGTCCCCTGCTCTACTGGTTGTTCGGAATCAACCGCATCCATCGGCGGGCCTCGGCGATCCGAAGCAAGCGCGTCCGAGCCGCCGCCCACTCCCGGCGCAGGAAAGCGACAAAACCGCTTCGCGACCCCCTCCCTCCGGATTTGCCGGCTCACTTGCGCGGCCTGGCCCGCGCGACCGACAAGATCGCGCCATTCCCCCTTTCGGGAGGAAACCGCATCCGTCCCTTGGTCAACGGCGACGAGGCTTACCCGCGGATGCTGGAGGCGATCGCACGCGCGGAGCGGACGATCAGCTTTTCCACCTATATTTTCGACAACGACCCCACGGGTCGGCAATTCGCCCGCGCCTTGGGAGAAGCCTGCCGCCGCGGCGTGCAGGTCCGCGTCATCTTGGACGACGCCGGAGCGCGCTACTCCTGGCCCAGCATCCTGGGGCAGCTCCGCCGGCTTGGCGCGCCCACGGCGCGGTTCCATCCCCGGCCGCTGTTTCTCCGGCTCGCCGCGCTCAATCTCCGCAACCACCGTAAAATCCTGGTCGTCGACGGACGCCTCGGCTTCACAGGCGGGATGAACATCCGGCACGGCAACCGCCTGGCCCTGCGCCCGCGCCGCGGCATCCGGGACTTGATGTTTGAAGTGCAAGGCCCCCTGGTGAGGCAGCTCCAGGAAGTGTTCGCCGAGGACTGGCTCTTCTGCGCCGGCGAAGTTCTGGAGGGCCCTGAGTGGTTTCCACCGCTCTCGCCGCAAGGCGAAGCGGTCGGCCGCGGCATCCCGGACGGTCCGGACGAGGACCTCGACCGGCTGGCCCTCACGATCCATGCCGCCGTCAGCTCCGTCCGCGAACGATTGGCAGTGGCCACGCCTTATTTCCTTCCCGAACGCGACCTGATCTCCGCCCTCAACACGGCGGCGCTTCGCGGCGCGCGGGTGCAGATTCTCCTGCCCGCAGCGAACAATCTGCCCTTCATTCACTGGGCCTCGGAGGCAATGTGGTGGCAGCTCCTTAAGTGGGGCTGTGAAATCCGCCTCTCCCCGCCGCCCTTTGACCACTCCAAGCTCCTCCTGGCGGACGGATTCTGGACCCTGATCGGCTCGGCCAATCTCGACCCCCGAAGTCTCCGGCTCAACTTCGAGTTCAACCTCGAATGCTACGATCGCTCATTAGCCCGCGAGATGGGCCGCTGGTTCGACGCGCGCTGGCGGCGCGCCCGCCCCGTTACGCTGGAAGAGGTCGATGCCAGGCCGCTGCCGATTCGTCTCCGGGACGGGCTGGCGCGTCTGGCCGCGCCGTTCCTTTGACGCCCAGGCCGAAGGCGTCCTCCGTTTCTCCGCTGCGCGCGCGGCGGGCGGGTCCATCATCGGGATCGCCGGAAGTTTGTAGGAAAGCGCAAGCCGCTAAGCCGGCGCAGGCGCAGGCAGCTCCAGAAACCGCCGAAGCAAGGCGTGGCCGTGTTCGCTGAGGATGCTTTCCGGGTGGAACTGCACGCCGAAGACGGGAAACTCTTTATGCCTGAGCCCCATCACCTCGCCCTCCTCGGTTTCG
>JAGHDA010000183.1 GCA_021160185.1 Verrucomicrobiota bacterium | reverse complement strand
GGCGGCGTCGTTCGGCTGACCAACCCCTGCAGCGCGGGAGAAGCGACGCCTCCCAACGATCCCAACACCAAAATCAGATAAACCATCCACCCCTGAGCGGCCAACCCGTAGCCCGCGTAGGAAAGCGCCGTTATGATCAAGCCCCAGCGAAGCGCGCCCGCCTCGCCCAGCCAGGGAATGACAACGCGAACCACGCCGCCTTTGACGATCATCGCCATGACGCCGAAAACCGCCAAGGAAAGCCCGATTTCAGCCACCGACCAACCGTACCGGTAACCGGCGTACAACACCCACACGCTGTTGAGCGACATCTGCCCCATGAAGATCAGAAAATAGGCCAGTCCGAGCCGCCGCGTCTTCGGGTTGTCTCGAAGTGCCAAAATCGCGCCCAGCGGATGGGCCTGGCCCCACGGCGCAGGACGCCGTCGCTCGGGCGGAAGCGATTCCGGCATGACCAGCAGCCCGTAAATCCAATTCAAAAACGTCAACCCCGCGGCCGCAAGGAACGGGAGGCGCAAACTCACATCGCCCAGGACACCGCCCAACGCCGGCCCGGCCACGAACCCCAATCCAAACATCGCCCCGATCAAGCCGAAGCTCTGAGCCCGCTTCTCCGGCGGGGTCACATCCGCAACATACGCCATCGCCGCGGTCACGCTGGCGCCGGTCAATCCCGAAATCGCCCGGCCCAGGAAAAACCACCCCACCGTGGGCGCCAAGGCGAGGAAGAGGTAATCCGCCGCCGAGCCGAGCAAGGCCAACAGAATCACCGGGCGGCGCCCGAGTCGGTCCGAAAGGCTCCCCAGAATCGGCGCAAAAAGGAATTGCATGAGGAAGTAGAGCGCCGTCAGCCACCCGTAGATCTTCGAGGCCCCAGGCACGTCCCCGCCCATCAGTTCCTCCACAAGCTTGGGAAGAATCGGGATGATCAGACCGAAGCCGAGAACGTCCAGGCAAACGACAACAAGAACGAAACTCACCGCCGCGTTGCGCCTGAACCTCCGCATGGCCTTTGTCTTTTCCGGACCCCTGGCCGCCGCGTCCTCAGCGGCCGTTCAGGGATACACCGCGCCGCCGCTTCGGGCAAATCCCGATCCGGCGCGCCGCCGCGCTCCGCTCATTCGCCGACAAGGCGCTTGCCTTCGGGGAGAGGGCGAGGAAACGCTTTGCCGAGCAACTGGAAGAACCGAGACGCGCCGTGGCTCACGCGTCTGCGCCTGGAAAGAAAATCCGCCCCGCCCGCGCCGGGCTGTTTCTCCGCATAGCAGCTTGCTCCACGAAACCGCCTTCCCTTCGCGGCAAGGGCGGTTCGCGTCACCGGCTCCTCACGGCAGCAAGACAATCCGGTAAAACTTGGCCGAACTCACGCCGCCGGTAAGGGAACCGTCGTCGGTGAACGTGTAGCCGCCGTCGGTCGAGGTGATCTCGCCGGGGATCGGGATCCATTGGATCGACCCGTCGGCCGGGATTTCGGTGGCGTATTCGACGCGGAACCGCAAGCCGGGCGGGGCGCTCCAAGAAATCGTCACGGCGCCGCCGCTGATTTGCACCTCGCGATCGATCGCGATAGGCGGCGGGACGCCGCCGGTCTCGATTTGCACCGTCACGTCGTACGTGGTCGAAAAACTGCTCATGTTCCGGACGCCCAGATACCAATCCCCTGCTGAAATCGGCGCCGGCCAACTGTTCGTGTCGACGACCAGCGTCTCGGCGACCGGCCCCGGCGTCACCGCCTGGTAGGTCCAATTGGTTTCGTTTGGCAACGGAAGCCCTTTCTTAAGCGCCAGGTTCACGTCGCCGTTAAGAGGCGTCACGGTAAAGACCGCGCGCACGGCCTCAGGAGGGATTGCGACTCGATAGTAATCCCAGCCGACGGGCGCGCCGAACGTGTCGGCGGCCAGGACGCCGCGCAACGGCGTCTCGGGCGTCAAATCCCACGGTTGCGGTTGGCCCGGGAAGCGCGCCGTGATGGTGAAGTTCACCACAGCGTTCGTCCGGGGAACCACCGCAAAGTACCAATCGCCCGTCAGCGAAGGCGCGAGGGCGTTGGTCCGGATGATCAACCTGGCGGGCAGGCCCGGCGCGGCCCGGTCCATACGGTCAAACGTGAACGAGTCGGGACGGTCGTCGAGCCGGGCGAAAATGTCCACCGGTCCGTCCGGATTGGTCAGGTCCAGTTCCACAGCGCCCACGTTAGTCGTCACGGTAAAGCGGAAGAACTTGCGGACGGGCTGATCCGGCGGCGCGGATTCGTCAAGAGACACGTCGGGCAAGAGATCCACCACGGTTTCCTGGGGCGCAAGGGTTTCCACCACGCGAACCGCGTAGTCCACCGCGTTGGTGTCCACGTTCAACACGCCCAGGTACCAATCGCCCGGCGTGAGCGGCACGACCGAATTGGTGGTCACCAGGATGATCTCCGGCTCGACGCCTGGGTTTTCGCTCGCGTAGTCATAAACGTCCGGGCGCGGCAACGGATCGGGCACGGGCTCGGCGCGGCGGACATAGAGGTTCACATTGCCGTTGGTCGGATAGACCTCGAAGGAAGCGGCCGCGGCGTTCGGAGAAACGCTGTAACGGAAGTACTGCATGACGTTGGTGGGCGCGATGTTGGTGACGATAGTCGCGCCGAACGGCAAGTCCGTCACACCCCACACATTGGTGTCGAGCGCGTCGAAATCGACCTGGAGAACGAACTGGGCGTCGGGATTCGCGTTCGTCAGGGCCAGGTAATAGCGTTGTCCGGGTCGGAGCTGCGGAGCGGGCTGCTGCCAGAGAACTGTTTCGTTGGTGTCCACGCCCCAGGTTGCGTTGGTGGCGATGACCACGCGGCCGAACGCAGCGTTGGTGAGGAGTTGGTAGTCTCCGTTGGTCGCCGCGAATTGCGGCGCGCCCGCCTCGTTGTACCAGAGGTCCAGCCCCTGATCCGCCGTGAGGGTGTTGGTGGCCCGGGTGGCGGAGCGCGGAACGTCCACGTAGAAGTAGCGGGCTTCGCCTTGGGCGATCACGTTGGTGTAAGGCACGCCGTTAGTCAGGCGCACGGCCGGAATCAGCGGCGGAGCGAAGCTCAGGTCCAGCTTCCAACTAATCACCTCCGGGCTGAGCAGGTTCGTAGCTCCGACGCGACGATCGGTGACTTCCAAGACCCAATCGCCCTTGCCACGCTGGCCGATGAATGGTTTGAGCGGCTCTTCCGGCAAATAGTAAACCGAGGGCGTGCGCCGCAGCTCGATCGAATCGAGAATCGCCCCCGGATCAGCCGCATAGATGTCCACCGTGGCCGTGTTTGTCTTGGCGAGGAAGGTCATGGTGTTGGTCCGCCACGCCGTGTCCGAGGCGAATTGCATTAGGGCATGGCCGACCACATTCACCACGGTGTCCGCTCGGCCGTCGATGGGTCCCTTGCCCAAAGGGCCTAAATTGTAAATCTGCGCCGCTTCGGCTTGGGTCAGCGCCCGGTTGTAGAGAGTCACCTCGTCCAGCGCTCCGGAGAAGCCGCCCGCCGCGTCGGGATCGTCTGTGCCGATCCGGATCGGCGCGTCCGTGACGGCGTTGGCCAAATCGGCGGTAAGAAGCTTGGAGCCGGCCAATTGGCCGTCCAGGTAGACAACCATCTCGACCACGTTCGAAGCCGCTTGGCGGATCGTGCCCGCGAAGTGGTGGAAGACGCCCCGGGACGGCGCCGGCACGCGGAGAGCTTCGACGCCTGTGCCGGGAGCGTCGGTTTCAGGCGCTTCGGTGTCCGGATCGTTGAACCACCACAGCAGGTCGCCGCCCGAGAAAGTCAGGGCAAAATTCGCCCGCTTAGGATCTTCGGTTTCTCGCTTCGCTATCAGGCCGCCGTCCGGCGAGCCGGGGTCGATTCGGAGCCACATCTCCAGGGTCAAGGCGTCGGGCAAGCGAAGCTCAGGCGCGTCAGGAACTTCCAGATAACCAAGGCCTCCCGCAAAGTAGAAGGCCTCTCCCACTTCGCCCGGAACTGTGAACACAACCCCCTGCTTGGTCCAAGGATGCCTGCCGCTCCGATCCGCCGTTCGCATCCCGCCTGGCCACCAAGCCGTGATTCCCGGGATCGACGGGAGAGATTTATGAACCAGGCTCAGCTCGTAGCTCGCGCCCGGCTCAAGAGGAAATTCCCGCCGGACGGCCCCGTCCTCGAGCGCCAAGGCGTTGGTTCCCGTGTGGGCCATGCCGGACAGGCTTACCACCAGCGTCGAGCCGGTCGCAACCAACCAGCCGTCCACTGTCTCTCCGGCAGCAAAGGCCGCAATGGGATCGGCCGCCACGGATTCGAACCCGCCGATGAGCTGGTTTGTGTATCCGACAAAATTCGTCTCGGTTAGATCCGCGAACTTGATCGGCACGTCGGTGATGTTGGTGTTGTCGGTCAGGGTCAGATAGACCATGTTGGTCAAGCGCATCTGCAATTCGGTCAGCGTCGGGCTGGTTCCCTTCAGGAGATGCTCCGCGCCGTTCACATCGCGAAGATTCGCGTAGACCAAGGGCGGCTCGCCGTTGGTGGGGTTGGGCTCAATCCCGATTTCGACGCCGAACTGATTGGTGTCTCGACACCAAACGGCAAGGACATGATTGGTGTCCACAAGGGCCGGGCTGAACCAGGCCGACCAGCTCATGCCGCCGCCTGCGCCCACATCCAATCCGCTCACGTTGGTCACCGCCACTTTGTCGCCGGGGCTCTGGAACAACAAACCTTGCCCTTCCTGGCCCGCAGCGAACACGGGTCCGTCGATAAACGCCGGGTTGTTTCCCTGGCTGTCGGCGCCGGAACCCTCGAAGGACCAATGGCTGACCAGGCTGTCCATCGGGCGGCCCTGGTTGCCGAACTTTGTAATGGCCAGGACTTCGGAAGGCAGGAGCGCCCGGCTATAAAGCCCCGCTTCATCCAGGGAGCCGTAAAACTGGCCTTCAAACAGATTGGTGTGCAAAAGCCGTCCCAGGCACAGCATGCCGCGGGTGTCCAGGCGCAGGTCGCCCACGCCCCGCTCCGCGATCCGCGTCCCGTCCAGGTAGAGCGCCGCCTGGCCCGAAGCGCGGTCGTAGGCGACCGCCACATGGTGGAAGTTGGTGCGGACTTCCTCAAAGCCCAACTGCGCGATGTTGGTTCCGCCTCGAGCCTCGACCAGCAGGGCCCGCGCCCCTTGCGGGCTGATAAGCCGGAAGTCCAGATCCGAAACGCGCGGATGATCCACCCGCAGCCCCACGCGCACGTCGCTGACCAGCAGCGGCGTCTCCACGTGATTCGTCAGGCGAATCCGAGCGTCGTCCACGATCGGCTCAGCCTGATCGTCCGTCGCCTCCTCCTTGATCCCCCTGGCTAGATCCCGCTCGAACTCGACGCGGATGTAATAATCCACCGGCACGGCGCTGGGGTTGAAGAGAGAGATGTAATACGGCCCCGGCGTCAGAGGCGGGATGTCCTGAGGCGTCAACGTCAGCTCCCCGCCCGGCGGCCCCAAAAACGCAGCCTTGTCGTACGTGTCCACCGTGGGCGGCAAATCGCGGCGGACATAGACGTTAAGCGGACCGGTCAGCGAACTGAGCAGGACGGTCATTTTCACCGCGTCGGGAGGCGCCTCGATGAAGAAGGTTTCGAACTGATTAGGCAACACCGTCCCGAAATAGCCGGCCAGGAGGTCCGGGTTTGGACGCACGTGGATCGTGAGCTCCTCCACCACGCCCGTCTGACCGATGGCATTGTCCACGACGGTAAAGACCCACGGCCCGGTGGTTTTGGTCCCCAAGAAATTGAGCAGGCTGCCCGGCCCGTCGGTGGTCTGGGTTCCGGGCGTTTCGCCCGACTGGCTGTCGTCGTAAAGCGCGTCCAGAATCCCGTCCGGATAGATCGTGCCGCTGACATGATTGTTCAGTCCCACGAACTGCCCTTGGTGGTAAAGCTCGCCGTAAAGGTCGCCGAGCTGTTGGTGGAATAGCCGGTTATGGACCGTGACGCGCCCCACCGTTCCGGGAAAAATTCCGACCGCGAACACCATCGCCGCCCCGGGATCGGTCGGGCTTCCGTCAGGGATTGCGGCGGGCACGCCCAGGCCGTGAAGGACCTGGTTGCCGTTCTCGTCAATTTCCCCAAACGGCTCGGTCGAGGAAAGGCCGATCAAGCCGTACTCGGAGGCCATCTGGTCCTCCGCCTTGACGCCCACGTAGAACACCTCTCCGATGGCGGCGTTGGTAAAAGCCACCATCTCCGTGCCGCCGCGCTCGACCGACTTGAAGGCGTTGGTAAGAGAAACCGGATCCAGATCGAGCAAGCCCGGATCGTCTCGGGTCACATAAAGATCCACGTCCGCTTCGTCCGTGCGGGGAACCGACAGATTCGGCGGCGAGAAAGTGATGAATGCAACGTAAGGTCCGTTGGTCAGCCCCGTCTCCACCCCCGGCATCGGCGCGTTGGTGAACACGTAGAAGTGCCATTGATTCGTCTCCCCCGTCGGGTAATTGCGGAGCGGCGAGTTGGCGCCCACCTTCTGATAGAGCATCGGGATGCCATTGGTGATCACGTCGTAGGGCGTCGGCGCGGGCTCTTCGGGGGGCTGCTCGACCAGCTCCACCGCGTTTGTGGCGGTTATCGAAGCCACCAGGGCGTAGTCCTGAGCGATGCCGTCGGGATGAGCGGTGACGGCGTTGACGTTGATGCGGCGGCCGATCACGTACACCGCGTAGTTGGTGTCCAACGGGCCGCGGAGAAACACGTTCTCGACGTTGTTGACATTGTCGAACAGGAGCTCGACCTCGTTGGTTCCGGCGGGCTCGTTGTAGTCGGAGTCCTCGGGGATGTCGTTGCCGATGTAGAACGTTCCGGTGACCTTGTTTGAAACGATCAGATCCAGGTCGTTCACCAGCTTGTAGGAAGCGGCAGGGTTGCCGGGCGGGTCGGTCCAGACCAGCGTCACCCGCAGGTCCGCCCCGCGCGCTTCCTCCGGGATCGAAAGCTCATACTGATGCGTCTGTCCGGTGGTCAGCGCGTTGGTGGGGCTTTGATCAACCCACTGAATCGGCCAGTCGGCCATTTCCTCGCTGTTGGTCATGACCGAAGGGATCACCTGGGGCAGCTCGGGAACGCCCCAGCCTTGGTAGTTGATCAGGTTGCGAACCTGGAAGTTGTAGATAGGGTTGAGCGAATGGGCGCGGTTGATCAAGAGCGCCTTCAGGAGCGCCGGGCTGTACGGCTTCTCCAGGCGCGTCTCGAAGAATTCCTGAATCAACGCCAAGAGCCCGGAGATGTTCGCCGCCGCCGCGCTGGTGCCGGAATCAAAGCGGTAGTCCGGCGCAAGCGGATCGTTCAAATCGTGGAGAAGCTCCAGGGAATCCGCGTCGTTGCGGACGATTTCCACCCGAGTCTCGATGTTGAAAGTCACGTTGCTCAGGGTGGTGTTCTCGATGCTGTAGAACCAGGGACCCGCCGAGGGATCGTCGATCTCCGCGCGGTTCTCGCCCTGGAAGTCCTCCGGCCCCGGGAAGTCGCCCTCGCGCGCGTAGATTTTCAAATCCGGAAACGGATCCGGGGAGGTAGGCGCGGGAGTGATTTCAATCGTGAATTTCTTCGCGTCCGGAGGGACGAAGAGGGAATAATCATTCCACGCGTCCGGGGTGACGAGCTGGTTTTCAATGATGTTGCGAACGATGTTGGTGGTGTCCAATTCAGGCTCCCACCCCGAGGCCCGCGTCGAAACCACAAAGGAGCCGGGAGCCGCCAAGTCGGGCTTGAAGCGGCCGGTTTCGCCCTCCACGCCGATTCCCACATTGCCCCGGCCGGAGTACCAGGCGACCTCGTTGTCGCTGTCGCTCTGGCGGTAGAAGGGCGCGTTGGTGACGCTTTGCTCTCCGGAGCCGGAAACCACCTCGTTGGTGATGAAGCGGAGGCTCTCCACGGCGGCGACGGTGATGACGTTCTTGGCGGTGCCGGGCGAGGTGATCGTGCCCGGAGCGCCGCCCAAGCCGTCGTCATTGCCCGCCCCTTCATTGCCCGCAGCGAAGACGTAGATCAAAGGCTGGGAGCCTTCCTCGCCGGGCAACGCGTCGCGCACGGCGGCGTCGTAGCTGGCGGCGGCTGAATCGTAGTCGTACAGCCGTTGGTAGCCCCAACTGTTGTTGGAAACCATTGCGTTGGTCCGCTCCAACGTCAGGTAGTTGGTCGCCGCCGCGGTCTCCTGAAGGTAAACGTCGGAAATCCACGGCCCCGTCGTCAGGTCCACCCCCATCACGAAAAGCTTGGCCGCAGGAGCCATCCCGCGGAACGAGGCGTCCGGCGGCGAGCCGACCGCATTGGTCCCCGCCGGGCTGTGCTCGCCCGAGCCCGCGATGGTTCCGGCCACGTGGGTCCCGTGGCCGGAGGGATCGGTCAAAACCTGCGGGCTGTCTCCAAAGACCCGCCCTTTCAAATCAGGATGCTCGGCGTCCACCCCGGTGTCGTTCACGTTGACCCAAATGTTGCTCCCCGTCAGGCCCAGGTAGGAATTCGTGTCGGAGGGAGAGGAAGAGACGCCCAGGCGAACGCGGGAAAGGTCATTCATCAACGCGCGCCGGGGAAGGGGCTCGACCAGCTCCACCTCCGGGAGCCGCGCCACGGCGGCCAAGGCTTCGCCCTTCGTCGCCACCGCGAATTGAGGACCGAAGGGGGTGGAGCCTTCACCCAGGATCTTCGCCTCCAGCCCCGCCAATGCCTTGCGCGCCGCCTCCCCCGCGCCCGGATAAACGGTCACTCGGACTTGGAGCTCGGCCGGCTTGCGCTCGGGGCGCAAAGCCGTCCGGATCAGCTCGGGCGAAAGTTTGTAGTACGGCTCGTAAGGCAACACCGCCCGGACGCCGGGACGAGCCCTCAAAGCCTCGGCCTGCGCCGGGCTGAGGCGCGCCAGATACGCGTTGTTCGGAATGTAAGCGACCACTCGGCCGCCCGCGCTCTCGACGCTCTTGCGAAACGCCGGGGTGATCGGCCCGCGGGCCTGCACAAGAAACGCCCCCGGCGCGCCCTCGGCTTTCAGCTCCTTGGGAATCGGAACCGGCTCCGGGATCGCCGTGTCGATCAGGGCGTTCCGAAGAAGAATCGCCGTCTCCTTCAAGCGCAACGCGGCCAGCGGTTCGGAGGTGTTCCGCAGCCGCCAGGGACGCCGGGGATCCGGATGCTTCGAGCCAAACGGCCGGCTTTCGGCCGCGGAAGATTGGACTTGGGCATCACCTTTCCCATGTTTCCCGGAACGAGCCTTCTGCGGCGCAAGAGGAGCGACCGCCCGGGCGCTCAGCAATTGCACAGGAGACGTCTGCTGCGCCGCCGCTTGCTCCCGCGCGGCCCGGGCCGCGCGCTCCTCCCGCACGCGGTCGCCCTTGAGCCAGAACCAGATCGCGCCCAAGAAACAAACCACGCTGATCAATGCCCAGATTCGTGCCTTCATGGCGTGAGCCCAGCCTGCCGGTTACTCAGGGAAAATTTCCGTATAGTCATCGATCACCGCCCGCGGCCGCTCGGGCGGGCCCTCCAGATGGATCACCGCCTTGCTCATGTATTCACCGGTGACCTGGTAATTGGTGCACATTCGATTGAACGGCCCGGGGCCGATGTAAACCGATTCGGGCGCGGGCCGCAGCGCTTGTCCGAAGGCGTAAACCGTAAATCGCGGCTCGTCCTCCTTTAGGAGAGAGAGAATCTGCTGCGGAATCCGCTCCAGAATCGCGTCGTTCAGCAAATTGTTGGTGTTGATGTAAGGAGAGCGCAAGGTCAGCTCGGGCGTCGCCAGAACCCGCCCCATCCGGTTGAACACGGGGATTGATTGGGCCGGGCGCCTCAACTCCGCTTTGCGGGTCCGGTTAAGGCCCTCCACGATTTGCCACAGTTGAGGCGAGTTGGGTTCGATCAACATTTCCTGCCAGTCCGGCTGGCTGTTGGTGGTGTAGATGTAGCCGGGGGTAGTGTTGGTAAGCACAGAAACCCCCGAAAGGACGGCCGACCAGGCGGCCAGGTTGGTCTGGTTGACGGAAAGCAACCCGCGCGAAGCGTTCTCGTTGTACGCCGTGGTGAAGACATCCACCAGCGTCCAGTCGTTGGTGGGATGAGTGCCTCGGCTTCCCGCCCAGAGGAACCAGAGGTTGGTGTTCGCCACGGCCGATTTGAGATAGATCGTCTGCCAGGGCGTGCCCCGATGCACCCGGCCGATCCAGCCCACCGAAGGGAACTTGCCGCCGGGAAAGTCCCAATCGTCGGAGCTGCGCACGCCCGGATCCTTGAAAGCGGGGTTGCGCGCCAGGACGTCGTAGGATTGGTTGGGGTTGCCGCCCCAGGGGCGATAGCGGTTGTTAAGGCGGCCCAGGTTCGAGTTGGTCAGCAACACAGTGGGCGGGCTGACGAACCGGATGGCGTTGGTCCGATTCGGATCGTCCGGCCGGCTTCGCGGGTCAAGCAGGTCGGCCATCATGTAATGGACCAGCGGATCGTTCACCTGCCAGC
>JAGHDA010000145.1 GCA_021160185.1 Verrucomicrobiota bacterium | reverse complement strand
CCCCTCAGCGCCGGCCGGTCGCGACAGCCATCCCGGCGGCGTCCCATTGACGGGGGGAACGACACTGACGGCGACAGCCTGGATGCCGGCGCTCCCCGTCCTCCGAAGGCCGATTGACCCTCACCACTCATACACCCACACGTAGGTTGTATAAGCGGCAGAGGGGGCGCGCCAACGCTGGGGCTTGGGGTTGTGACGCTGGGGCGGCATGGACTCGCCGCATCTCAACGTCAGCCGCAGGCCCGAGTGGAAAAAGATCGGGTCTTCCTCGTGAAACCGGTAGGCCGAGAAGCTGTGATCATCCTTGTTCAAATGGGTCAGGCCCGCGACTTCGTTGTGATACATGCCGCGGTTGAAGTAGTAAGTGCCGAGAAAGTAATCCTCCAAGCCCGAGCTGAGCAAGAGAGGCTCCTTCGCGCCGTCGAGGTAGGCGCGGACGCAGCTTTCCAGGTAGGTGAACCGCTCGCTCTTCGCCGCCACGGTTACTTGATACAGCATGCCGGCGCCTCGGATGTCGCACAGAGCGAACTCCTCCAACGGCATGGCGGTGTAATCTTCGAGTTTGTAAAGCTTGAGCCGCGCGTTGTCAGGCAGGCGCACGCCGTTGAACTGAACCGGCAGGTTTTCCACGCCGCGGATGATGTACCAGAACCGTTTGTTCTTCGTGTCGCCCTCGTGGAGTTGCGCCGTGACCCGAACCGATTTCCCAAATGGAATCCGGTAGGTGTTGTACACGCCTGAGGGCTGACCGGTCTTGCCGATGCGTTTGGTTCCCCACGGGCCGGCCGGATCCTTGAAGCCGATGCCGTGGCCGAGGAACAGTTCCATGTCGATCGAGGCCCGCTTTTCGCCATCCACGTAGACCCGGATGCGCTGCCGTTCCCAATCCGGCCAATTGCCGCCGAACCACATGTGCGTCAGGCAGCCCCGACCCGCGTGCTCGAACAAGACGGCCTCGGTCTTCGCGCCCTCGGTGAAGGGATACACCGCCTTGCCGACCGTGCCGAAGGTTCTGAGTTCCGAGACGTTGACGGTCTTATTCGATGGCTCCGCCGCGGCGGCCTTGAACAACGCCGGCGGCGACGGATGAAACAAGAAGAATGCGACAAGGAGCACGGGTGTAGCGACAATAGGTTTTCTCACACGCTGGTTTGTTGGATTCATAGGGCTGGATTTGGGATTATAGGCGCAGGGGTCCTGGTTCGAAGTTTCGGCCTCAAAGTCCGTAGATTCGCAGCGTAGGCATCCTGCCGCGGGAGCGGGAGCGGGGGGCAGAGATGCCCGCCAAACCAGCAGGCTGGAAGCCTGCGCTACAATGCCGCGGGCCCACTCCCGGCCGGCAGAGAGCGCGCAAACCGCCTGAAGGCGGAACTCCAAACCGCGCTGTCCGCCGCCCGCGGCGCGCTTTGTCAGTGCGCTCAATCATTCCAATGGGCCTCGATGATCCGGCGGATGCGCGGGTGGTCGGCGTCGGTGTCGCCGATCGCCGCCCGCACTCGCTTGAGCTCGCGTTTGAGCGCGGCGACGGTGTCGCGATAAGCGGGGTCGCTGTAACGGTTGTGCATTTCGTGCGGGTCCGCCCGCAGATCATAAAACTCCCAGCCGGGCGGGGTGCTTTTCCAGAAGCGGTTGCCGTCGCGGCCCTCGACGCGCCGGCCGTTGTGCACGTCGGTGTAATCGCACCCGTAGAAGAAGATCAATTTGGCGTTCCGGGTGCGGATGCCGAAATGCGCGGGGTTGTTGTGTCCGTGGGCCATATGCATCCAATATCGGTAGTAAGTCGCGCGCCGCCAGTCGGCCGGCTCCGGCGCGCCTTTCAGTGCCTCGACAAAACTGCGCCCCTGCATGTAATCGGGCGTTGCCGCTCCGGCCAATGCCAGCAGGGTGGGCGCGAAGTCGGTGTTGTTGATCAGCCAGTCGCACCGGCTGCCCGGCTTGACGAGCGGCGGGTAATGCACGATCAACGGCATGCGGATGGATTCCTCATACATCCAGCGTTTGTCGATGAAGTCGTGTTCGCCCAGGAACATGCCCTGATCGCTGGTATAGACGATGACGGTGTTCTCCCAGAGCCCATGCGTTTTCAGGTAGTCGAAGAGGCGTTTGAGGTTGTCGTCGATGCCCTTGACGCAGCGCAGGTATTCCTTCACATACAGCTGATAGGTGTAATGCGTGAGTTCGCGCCGGGTCAGGTCGGCGCGGCCGGTGAGTTGTTGGATCTTCTTCCGGTAATGGCCGGCCAGGTTGCGCTTGGTGCGTTGCGGCGACACGGTCGAGCCGATCACGCCCACCAGTGAATCGTTCGGCCCGCGCGTGGCCGCCGAGCCGAAGTCCGGGCCGGGCTGATCATAGAGATTGTCCGGCTCGGGAATCTCGACGTCCTCGAGGTAATGCTCGTAACGCGGCGCATACACGAACATGTCGTGCGGCGCCTTGAAATGGTGCATGAGAAAGAAGGGGCGGCTCTTGTCGCGGCGGCGTTCCAGCCAATCGAGCGTGACCTCGGTGAGGACGTCGGAGGAATGGCCCTGGTAATCCTTGACCGGAATCTCGCGCACGAGCGTGCTATCGAAGCGCACCCGCCGCATCCGGCCGCCTTCGCTGGTGTGCAACGTGGGATTCATGTAACGCCCCTGACCGGCGAAGACGGCGAAGTAATCGAAGTGCTTCGGCGAATCCTTCAGATGCCACTTGCCGATGACCGCCGTGGTGTAACCGGCCTTTTGCATCTCGCGGGGCAGGTAACACTTGTCGCCGGGCAGCGTGTCGTAGAGGTCATACACGCCGTTGCGATGCGAATACTGGCCGGTCATGATCGCGGCCCGGCTGGGGGTGCAGATCGAGTTGACGCAAAAGACGTTGTCGAACCGCATGCCGCCGCCGGCCAGCGCGTCGAGGTTGGGCGTGGGATTGAGCGGCGCCAGCCGCCGGCCGTAAGCCCCGATGGCCCGGGCGCAATGGTCGTCGGACATGATGAAGAGGATGTTGGGGCGGCGCGGCGGGACGGCGCGCAGCGTGTTGAGCCCGAAGCCGAACAGCCACAGGCCGATGCTGACGACGGCGAGCGAACGAATTGCTGGTCGGTTAATGGTCATCGTGCAGGTCGCATTCGCTGAATGAGTGTTCGTTTTGTTTCAGTGCAAGAGGTGTCAGCCGCGATTGGTTAGTGGCGGATGTAGCAAGGCGGCATCGTAAATGAACCAGCCGCCAAAGCCCAGCAGCAGCAGGCCGCAGACAATCAACACGATCTGCTGGCTGCGCGGGCCAAGCAGTTGAGCGCCCTTGTGGCTGGCCAGCGACAAGGCCTCCAGCCACACCAGATCGCACAGCCAGTGAACGAGGGCGAACAGCGCAAACGCGAGAATGCCGAACTCAACCGCCCGGGCGGTCAAGGCCAGGCCGACTGTGGCCCACCAGATCAGGAAATACGGATTGGCCGCCGTGAGGACGACGCCCGCAAGGAACGGATGTCGATGATTCTTCGCCTCGCCCGCTTCGACCGGTTTGCGGCCGGCCTTCAGGAGTCGCGCGCCCAGGAACAAGAGGCACGCCCCGCCGGCCAGCCCGATGGCGCGCTTGACGCCCGCCGCTTCAAAGAACGCGCCAGCTCCCAACACAATCAACAGCATCAATGGAAATTCGATCGCCGCGTGACCGAAAGCCATGATCGCTCCGGCGTGCCGCGACCTGGCGCCGGCAGCGAGCGCGGCCGCGGTCATCGGCCCCGGCGCCATCACGCCCGAAAGCGAAATCACCACAGCCGTTGCGAGGAAAGGAATCATGGCCTGCGACGCCGCGCCGATTACTTGCGTTCTTCCTTCACCGGCCGCGTCATCCCGTATTTGTCGTATAACCGTTGCCAGTAATCCTTCCAATACTCGTCGTAGTAATCGTTGGCCGCCGTTTTGATAAACTCGGGCTGTTCGACTTTGGGCGCTTGGGCCGGATCGTAGCCCCGCAGGTGTCCCGTGCCGGCGCGCTCGTTGGGCGACACGAACCGCCACGGCCCGTTGCCCAGGACTTCCGCGCATAGCCGCGCCAGGCCCGGATCGTATTTCCGGAGCTGGGCCCGGGTATGGATGCGGTTGTGGTCATGGTCCATGGTGCGGTTCGCGTCGAACCAGTCCTGCACGCCCTCAGCCCAATACTCGGACCGGTTCTTTATCGCGTAACACTGCTTCGGTCCGCCGAACACGACCAACCCTTTGTCGTCCTTGGCTTCCTTGACCTGCGCGTTTGTCGGCTTGCCATTGACCAAGATATCGCCCCCGTCCAGACACTTGCGAATCAGCTCGGGCGACTCATCCGGGAACCATTTCACCAGCGCCTCAAAGAGGCTGACCGGCGTCGCGCTCCTGATTCGTCGGAAGCGCTGCGCCGCCCGAGCGTCGTTGTAAAGCCCCTTCGCCTTTGCCGCCTGGAACGCTTTGGTCAGCCGCTCCTGCAATTCCTCGTCGAAGCCCGCCCCCTGGATGACGTGGCCGAACTCATGGATCAGGATGCTTTCCTTCCGCATGCCCCCCTCGTATTGCATCACGTCCTCCTCGGACAACACGACCGTGGGCCGGCCGCCTTTCCAGCTCAGGAAGCCGCGGTTGCGCCAGTTGTAGAACGCCAGCTCCTTGCCGGTCTTGCCGCTGTGGAATTGCGGCAGGTCGGAGGTGAACTCGTCGTGGCCGATCAACAGACACAACACGCCGCGCTCGCGGATGCGCTGAACCACGTCCGGCCGCATGTTCTGGAGGATCATGTCGAACTGATACGCCGTCTCGCGAAGGGCAAAATCCGAGACGCGGTCGGACGAGGCTATGAGGATGTTCTGCGCCACAACGGCCTTTTTGTAGAAGGCCGGATCCAGGTTGTATTCCTCGGCTTGGGCCGGCGTGAGGGGCTTCACCGGATAACGCGACCAGTCCACCTCGCGTTTCCAGTTTTCGATCTCCCGCCGCATGGCCCGCGCGCGCTCGGGAAAGACGGACACCAGGTTGGTGCGTTCGCCAATGTCCGTGCTGAGGTCGTAAAGCTCGAACTTCTTCTTCGACAGAATCATCTTCCACTTGCCGTCGCGGAGAGCCGTGCCGAGCTTGGGTTCGTAGCCGAAGAACACCTTGCGACGCGGCAGCGGCTTGCCCTCGAACAGCAACGGGCAGAGGCTGACGCCGTCCAGCTTGCGATCGGGCGGAATGGCAGCGCCGGCCAACTCCGCAAACGTAGGCAGCAGGTCCATGCCCACGGCCAGCTCGCTGGTCTTCGCGCCGGCGCGAATGCGCCCGGGCCACCAGGCGATGGCCGGCACGCGATGGCCGCCTTCATAGTGGCTGAATTTGCCGCCTCGGAACGGCAGGTTCGAGCCCGCCCCGATGGCGCCGTTGTCAGAGAAGAAGAACACCAGCGTGCGGTCCGTCAGGCCGGTTCGCTTCACCGCGTCCAGAATCGCGCCGACGCCCTTGTCCTCCTCCTCGAGCATCACCTTGTATTTGGGTCGGATGCGCTTGCGACTCCACCGTTCGGACTTGGGGATGGGCTTGCGTTTGTCCGGCGTGTCTTCCGGCGTCTGAAACGGCAGATGCACCGCTTCATGCGCCACATAGAGGAAGAACGGCCGAGTCCGGTTGCGCTCGATGAACTCGACTGCGTTGCGGGTGATGATGTGGGTCGAATACCCGGGTTGATCCTCAACCTTCAGCCCGTTCATCCAAGTCTTCTCGTGAGCGTGGTAATCGATGTAGCCGGAGAGGTAGCCCCGAAATTCGTCAAAGCCGTGGTGGACGGGGTTGCAGCGCGGTTGCGCGCCCAGATGCCACTTGCCAAAGAGGGCGGTTTAATAACCGACCTGCTTAAGGAGGCGCGGGATGGTCAGCTCGCTGGGATCCAAGCCGGGCGTGTCGAGGTGGCGCGCCACGACGTCCACGATGCCCACGCGCTGCTGATAGCGCCCCGTGAGAAACGCGGCGCGGGTCGGACTGCACACCGAGCTGTTTGAGTGAAAGTCGGTGAATGTCAAGCCTTCGGCCGCCATGCGTTCAAGGTTCGGCGTCTTGACCCAACCGCCGAACACGCTGGTGTCGCCGTAGCCCAGGTCGTCGGCAAGGATGACAATGATGTTGGGGCGGTTGGGAAGGGATCCGGTCTTTGCGGCGGCGGCGCGGGCCCACAGGCCGGACCACGCCAGCGCGCACACCAAAGCCAAGGCGCTTGGGATTGGAACTCGCTTCATCATGGCAGAATATCGCTTGATCTGATTGCGCAACTCGCTACGGCCGGCTGCGGCCGCTGGCTTTTGACGCTTCCAACAAGGCTTTCAGTTCCTTCACGATGTCGGGGTGTTCGAGCGAGACGTTCGTCCGCTCGCCGGGGTCGGTCTTCAGGTCGTAAAGCTGGCCGGGCGCGTCAGGTTCGTTGTCAGGGATGTAATACTTCTTCAGCAGCGGATGCTTTTCGTAGTTGTTCCCTCCTGATCCTTTGTGATCAAGGTACTTCCAACGGCCGCGCCGGACGGCCAGCCAGCGCGCGCCGCCGAAGCCTTGTTGCAGGACGTAGTCGCGAATGGGCTCTTTTGCCCGGCCCAGCCACGCCGGCAACATGCTGACGCTGTCCTCGGCCGCGTCGTGCGGCAGATCGAAGCCGACGACTTCGGCGAGCGTAGCCATGATGTCGGTCAACGACGTGATCTGATCGCAGGTCGCGCCGGCTGGGATCTTGCCGGGCCAGCGTACAATGAACGGCACGCGATGGCCGCCCTCCCAGTTGTCGCGCTTCATGCCGCGCCACGGCCGGGCGCCGTCGTGGCCGTAGTCCCGTCGCATGTAATAAACCGTCGGCACTTCCGGCCCGTTGTCGCTGGTGAAGATAACGAT
>JAGHDA010000099.1 GCA_021160185.1 Verrucomicrobiota bacterium | reverse complement strand
GTCCCAGGTCCACCACAGGTTGCGGGCCAGCCGGTGGAGCCCTTCCGCCAGCTCGTTGATCTCGGTCAGATTGAACGGTTGTCTTGTCATAAGTGTCCGTTGCTTCGGGTTCGGGGCCGATCCCGGCGAAGCATGGGCCGCAACCTACCGCCCGCGGTTGGCGGGCGCAACGGGAAACAAGAAGCGCTCTTGCCGGGCCGGATGGCGCGGCGCGGTCGGTGTTTTACATCGGCCTGCGTTGGGGTAGACTGGGAGAACGACAGGAGCGGGAGAACGCACCATGAGACGCAACATTGCCAAATCGGTTCGGCGCGGATCCCTCCGCGCGCGGGCGATCAGCTTGACCCTTGGAGCCGGACTGGTCGGGGCCGCCGCGGCGGCGGTTCCGCCGCCTCCGCCTTTGCCGCCCAAGCCGCCCGCGCGGAAGATACAGCCTCCCAAACAGGCCTCGGTCAGGAAGCCTTCCGCCGCAAAAGCGCCGAAGGTCGGCGCGCGCATCGAGTTCGCCAGCAAGGTTTACGACTTCGGGCGCGTGGCCGCCGGCAAGGAGGTCCGCGCCGAATTCGTGTTCACCAACACCGGAACCGAAACGCTTCACATCGCTTCCGTGCATCCTTCCTGCGGCTGCACCACGACCGGGGAATGGCCGCGGGAGCTTGCCCCGGGGAAATCGGGCAAGATTCCCGTTGTTTTCAATACCAAGGGCTACGGAGGCAAGGTGGCCAAGTACATCAGCGTGGTCAGCAGCGCGGTGAACGAGCCTCTCGTGAGCCTCAAGCTGACTGGGGAAGTGTGGCGGCCGGTGACAGTCCTCCCCGCCTACGCCTATTTCCGATGGGTGGCGGGCGTTTCCTCCAACGCCACCGCGACGGTGCGGATTCAGAACAACACCGACGTTTCCATGAAGATCCTTGGCGTGGAAAGTCCCGACGGCCTTTTCAAAGCCGAGCTGCGCGAGGTCAAGCCAGGCAAAGTGTTCGAAGCGGTTATTAGGCCGGCGCGCCCTTTCACCAAAGGATCCCATTACGGCGCGCTCCGGCTCAAGACCAACCTGAAAGAGGCGCCCGAGGTCGAGCTGCGCGCCTACGCCAGCGTGGTGGATCGGGTGGCTGTCGTGCCGACTCGGCTGCTGCTTTCCAGAGGGCCGCTCCCGCGCACAATCAGGCGTTATGTCAGCGTCCGCGCGAACGACAAGCGCCCCATCCGCGTGGTGAAGGCCGAAGTTTCCGGCGCGCCCAATGTGCGGACCACGATTCAGGAGGTGGTCAAAGGCCGGATGTATCGCGTGGCATTGGACTTTCCCAAAGGCTTCGAGCTGAAGACGGGAGACCAGGTCGCGGTGAAGATCCGCACCGACCGCAAGGAAGCGGCTGAGCTGACGGTGCCGGTGATCCAGCCCTCCGCCGCGCCGCCGCGCCTTCTCAAGCCCCCCGTCGCCTCGAAACCGGCCCGGAAGCCGAGCAAGCCCTGAGGGGTTGAGCCTTTGCCCTTTCCCCGGATGTCGCAGGATCGCCGCCCGATCCTCCGCCTCCTCCGCCAAAGCGCGGAGCTGGCTCTCTTCTGCGCGGCGTTCGGGCTGGCGGCCAATTGGCTCTCGCCGCGCGGGCTGCGGTTGACGCGCGATTATTTTCCGGGCCTCCAGTCGCCTCAGCCTCCAGCCCCGGCGGCTGAGGCGACGGAAGAAAAGCCTCCGCAAAGCGCCGCCTCCAGCGCCCAGGCCGGGCAAGCGGGCTCGATTCGGATGATTGGCCTGGAGGAAGCCCGCAGGTTGTGGGAGTCCCCCGAACGGGAAGCTGGCTTGGTCCTTTTCTTAGACGCCCGCTCTCCGGAGGAGTTTGCCGCCGGACATATCCCCGGGGCGCAGCTTTTTTACCACTACCGCGCGGAAGCCTATCTGGACCGCGTGCTCCCTCTCTGTGAGGCGGCGGAGGCCGTCGTAGTGTATTGCTCGGGCGGGGCCTGCGAGGACAGTCAGTTTGCCGCCGCCATGTTGACCGAATTGGGCGTGCCGAGCGCCAAGCTGCGCATCTTTCAGGACGGCGCGCGCGGATGGCGGGAAGCGGGATTGCCGCTCGAAGCGGGACCGAACGACTCCGCCCCTTGATTGCTTTATGGCCGAAGCCCTTGCGAAGAAAAGCGCTCCGGGGCGCAAGCTTCTTGCCGCGGCGCGGTTCCTTCCGCGGCTTGTGGCGGGAGGCGTCTTTGTGTGGTTTGGAATCCAGAAGGCCCTGGATCCGGTCGATTTTCTGAAGCAGATCCACGCTTACGAATTCTTCCCCGAAGGGCTGTGGATGAACTGGACAGCGGCGATTTTGCCCTGGGCCGAGATCGTTCTGGGCGCATGCCTGGTGACGGGGATTCGCCTGCGTCCGGCCGCGTTGCTCAGCGTCGCGCTGTTGGTCTTCTTCACCGCGGCGGTTTTCCTCCGCGGCTGGGCCCTCCATGCGGAGACCGGGGCGGCTCTTTGCGCCGTTCGATTCGACTGCGGCTGCGGCGCGGGGGAGGTGTGGCTCTGCCGGAAGTTGGCGGAGAACGGCGTTCTCCTCGCCGCCGCGCTTCTTGTTCTCCTTTGGCGGGGCGCGCCCGCCCGACGCGGGCCGTAACCCCGCGGCTGCCGAGGCGAGGAGGGGGGCGATCTTTCCTTTCCCGGCCCAGGCCGCGCTGTCTGCGACGGACTGCGGGCGTCCCGCCCGCGCCCGGCCGCGGCCAGGATGGCCGCGCTCCTTGCCGCCTGTTGCCTCGGCGGCGGCGGAGAAGGCGCAGCGCGCTGAGCGGCGGGGACTCGAAGCTCGACTTGGCCGGCAGGGCCTCCGAACATGACTCTGAGCGATGCGGCTCCTGGATCGATATCTGCTTCGTGAGTTGTGGGTTCCGCTGGCGTATTGCCTGACGGGATTCCTGCTATTTTGGGTCCTGTTTGACCTGCTCGACGACCTGGACCGTTTCCGCGATCTTCATCTGGGCGTGGCGGGCGCGGCGCGGTACTACTGGCTGCGCTTGCCGGAGCTGCTGGCCACCGTAGGGCCGGTGGCCTTGTTGCTGGCTTGTCTCTACTCCCTGGCCAATCATGCCCGCCATCAGGAAATCACCGCCATCCGCGCCGCGGGCGTGGGGCTTTGGCGGGTGGCGTTGCCGTATCTGGCGAGCGGGGCGGCTTTGGGCGCGGGCTTGTTTTTAATCAATGAGTTTTTAGCCCCGGAAGCGAGCCTCCGGGCCGAGGAGATGTTGGCCGCAAGCTCCGGCCGCGCGGGGGCGGAGGGCCGCGGCCGGTGGCGGCGGAACTTGACGTTCCTAAATGAGGCGGACCGGCGGCTGTGGAACATCGGACTTTACGATCGACAGACCGGACGGATGTGGGCGGTGATGTTTGACTGGATTGATCCGGAGGGCGCGCGCCGCCGGGTCGCCGCCGCCGAAGGGGTCTATACGAATGGCGTGTGGGTTTTCCACGACGTGAAGGAGCTTTTCTACGAGCCGGGTCCGCCGCCCCAGTGGGTTCGGAGCGAAACTAACCGGCTTGCCATGCCGGAGCTGACCGAGACGCCGGAGTCGATCGAGAGCGAAATCATGTTCGCCGACTCGGCGAGCCTGCGGGAGGCGGTCGGGGCGCGGATGTCGCTCCGCCAGATTCTCAACTACCGCCGGTTTCACCCCCGGCTCAAGCCCCAGGCATACGCCCGGTTGATGACGCAGTTCCACGGGCGAATCGCCGAGCCGTGGACGTGCGTGATTGTGGCTTTGGCCGCCATCCCGTTCGCGGTGGGGGGCGGGCGCAGGAACGTGTTTGTCGGCGTGGCGGCGGCGGTGTTTCTTGTGTTCGGTTATTTCGTGCTCACGCGCC
>JAGHDA010000156.1 GCA_021160185.1 Verrucomicrobiota bacterium | reverse complement strand
TTTGTCCGCGTCAGCCGGGCCCTCGGCGAGATAAGTCAGCGCCTCGCTGAAGAAGTCGTAAATCTCGTCCGACTCATATCCCAAAATGGCCGCGTGATCCGCGTAGCTGGCGGCCCCCTTAAGCCCGTAAAGGAGCAACTCCTGCAGCCCGGTCACGTCCGGCCCCTGTTCTTTCATCCGCAGAAGAATGGAAACGGCTTTGGCCTGGTTCAGCAGCTCCTCCTGGGCGGGCGCGGGCGACCAGGCGGCAGGGCCTTTGAGCGGTTCGGGCTCCACACCCCGCTCTCTGGCGGCCCCTTCGTAAAGAGCCTTGGCGCGGTCTCTCACTTCCGCCGCCCGGCGGACGAGACCCGCGACCCGATCCGGGTCGAAGTTGACGTTGGTGACCGTGGTGAAAAGCCCCTCCAAAATGAAGCGGTCGATTGTCCGGTCCCGCGCGCCCAATTGATGAGCGCGGTGATTGTACTGGGCTACGCCCTTGGTCGCGTGGATCAGCAGATCCTGAAGGTCGGCGGTCGGCTCGTCCTTGCCGCAGACGGAGCGCTCCGTGCAACCCTCGCCTCGGTAGGTCTGCTCACACTGATAGCAAAACATGGCGTGTCTTCCTTTCCTTGTTTCCGTTGTTCGTGACTCTTTTCTGTCAGGATTTCCCCCAACTTGGCTTGCTCCACAGCAAAATCCATCGATGGATAATTTGCTCTTGGTCAAAAATCAAATTTTTTCTCAAAAAAACTCCCCCCGAACCGGACGCGGCCTCTCGCTTTTCTAAATTTTCTAAAGCCGCGGCGAGGCGCCTTGAGCAAAAAAGGGGAAGCGAGGCGCCCGTCCCGGCAAGAAAGAAACGAGGCGGACGCCTCAGTGAAACGCCCGCCTCGCAGCAACCTGCAACCCCAACCCAGGGATGCGTTCCTGTAGAGCGCCGACCCTTTCCGCCACGGCGCGCCGGAAGCGCGGAGGCGCTCCCGACACCGGTTCGACGGCGCGACGCGCCTTATTGTTCGATTTTTGTTTCGCTTGTCCGGGTTTGCCGCGTTGCGGAGCCGCAGCTTCCGCCGGTTTTTTTCGACAAAGCGGCGCGCATAGGACATGGTTAGAAGGAAAATGCAGATCACTAATCTGAACACACGGCCCGAGATCGGGGCCAACTCCTGGTTCGTGGAAATTGAAGGGCGTCGACTGCTGCTGGACGTCGGAACCCATCCCAAGCTGGAAGGCAAGGCGGCCTTGCCGCAGTTCGATCTCATCGAAAAAGAAGAAGTGGACGCCATCGTGATTTCCCATTGTCACCACGATCACGTGGGCGCTTTGCCGGTCGCCGCGCGCCTTTTTCCCAAAGCCCACGTGCTGATGACCGAGCTGAGTTATTTCCTGGTGGAGCGCGTGCTCCACAACTCAGTGAACGTCATGCAGCGGCAGCGGGAGGAAAAAGGAATCGCCGATTATCCGCTCTATACCCACGACGAAGTGGATGATTACGCGCCTCGGTTTCAGGGATTCCGCTATTTCCGTCCGGTGGAGTGGGCCTCGGCCTACAGGCTGCGAGCCGGCCTCAAGTCCCCCGTGCTTGAATTCTGCGACGCAGGACACACGCTCGGCTCGGCCGGAGTCTTCGTGCAAGGGGACAACGAAACCCTCTTCTACACCGGCGACGTGTGCTTTCACGACCAAACTCTCCTTCGGGCTGCGCGATTTGAGGACGTCCGACCCGACGTGTTGATCATGGAAACCACACGCGGCGGGCGCGCCACGCCGCAGGGCTACAGCCGCGAAGCGGAGGCGGACCGACTGGCCGAAGCCATTCGGGAAACATTCGAAGGAAAAGGAAGCGTCCTCATCCCCACTTTCGCCCTCGGCCGCACCCAGGAAATCCTCGCCCTGTTGGCCTTGCTGATGGCCGAAGGCCGCCTGCGCCGTCAGCCGGTCTACATCGGCGGATTGGGCCGGGTGTTCACCGAGATTTACGACCTTCAAGCCCACCGCACCTACCGCCGCCACCACAACCTCCAGCTCAACGAGGCTCTCCAACTGGTCGTGGCCGACAAGCGGCGCATCGACGCCAAGAAGATCAAGGGCGGGCGGCTCTACGTGCTCACCGCCGGGATGCTCAACGAAAACACCGCCGCCCACGACCTGGCTCTCCGCATCATGGGCGAGGAGCGGCACTCCATTTTCTTCGTAGGCTATGCGGACCCGGAGACGCCCGGCGGCCGCCTCAAGCAGTCCAAGCGGGGCGAGCCTTTCTTCTTCAGTGAAACGGGCGGAGAAGCGGTCCGCCGCTGCAGGATGGAGGAATTCAATTTCAGCGCCCACGCGGCCCGGGAGGATCTGCTCGAGTTCGTGGACCAGGTCGAGCCGCGCACAGTGGTGTTGGGCCATGGGGACAAAGAAGCCGTCCGATGGTTCAAGCGGAAGATCAAGGCCCGGCGTCCGGAAACGCGCATTCTTGTCCCCGCTCCGGGCGAAACGGTGGAGGTCTAGGAAACGCCGCCGCCGCGTGGGGATGGAG
>JAGHDA010000373.1 GCA_021160185.1 Verrucomicrobiota bacterium | reverse complement strand
GCGCCAGGTAGGCGCCGAGCGTCTCAAGCGCCAAACTCCGCCGGTCCTCGGCCGCGTTCCGCAGGGCGCGTTCGGGCGTCAGGTAGAATCTCAGCCCCACTCCCAGGATCGCGGCCAGAGAGAGCGCGGCGGCCCAACTAGTTTTCGAGATGCGCATACGCCCAGGCTCCGGTTGCGTCCTCAGGGGCCTTCGCCGAAATAGCCGGGCACGGTGTCCGCCTCGAACAACGCGGTGATGCCCAAGTCCTCGAGTCGGCGCCGGTTGCACCCTTCGACGTGCCCGTCCAGAAACAACCCGTTAGCCAGTTTGCCGTGGCGAGCATGCACCTCGTACTCGCTGGCCGCCCGGAAGTTGTAGAACTGCTGGGCTCCGATGCCGAGGCGGCCGCGGCTGGTGGTGTCGGCCACATGCAGATAGTCCAGGGGGCGCCGAACCGCCGAGACGTTGAGCAGTTCATTGAACATGCCGCGGACGTAGTTCGTGGGCGGGTCAAATCGCACCCCGTAAGTTCGACGCCAGTTGATGAATGTGCGCGGCGGGTAGCTGGGACAAAGGAACAGCTTGGGCGGGCCGAGGCCTTGGTTGGTGCTGAGCAGGCTCGCCCACGTCACCTCAGGCTGCAGCGGAGCGTTGATCTGGATCAAGCCCCGCGCGTCATCCGCGTACATCAGAGTGGCCAGGCCGATCTGCCGCAGGTTGTTGAGACACTGAACCTGTTTGGCCTTAGCCTTGGCCCGCGAGAGCGCCGGGAGCAACATACCGGCCAGAATGGCGATAATGGCGATCACCACCAACAGCTCGATCAGGGTGAACGCCCGACGCGACCGCGCGGGCGTCTCCGGAAGGCGGCTTTCTCGGCAGGTTCCCTCCGAAGGAAGGCGGCCTCTGCCGCGGCTCATGGCTCCCGCAGCCTGGAAGTAATTTCGCATAAACAACCCTTTCTCCACGGAGCGAGAAATGCCTCGCCACACGCGAGAAGAAATTTAGGATAACGCCAGCCGGATCAGGGTCAACCCGTGCGCCGGCGCGCACACCGGCCGGCCCGATGAATTAGCAACCAGCATGCTGTTCAATTCCAGCGTCTTTCTTCAATTCTTCGCAGCGTTTCTGCTGCTCTACCATCTCTGCCGGTCTCGGTTGGCGGCCCGCAACGCCCTCATCGTGGCGGCCAGCTATGTCTTCTACGGCTGGTGGGATTATCGATTTGTCGCGCTCCTGTTCCTGACCAGCCTGCTCGACTATACCGTCGGCCTCCGAGTCGAGGCTGCGGCCACGCCCGGCCGGCGACGCGCTTGGGCAGCCCTCAGCGTCGCGGGCAACCTTGGGGTCCTGGCCTTCTTCAAGTACTGCAACTTCTTCATGGACTCCCTGATCGCCCTGCTGCATGAACTGGGCTTCCAGGCAAATCCTTGGTCGCTGAACGTGATCCTGCCTGTCGGGATCTCCTTCTACACCTTTCAGTCCATGAGCTACACCATCGACGTGTACCGACGGCAGATCCCCGCCACCCGCGATCTCCTCAGCTTCCTGGCTTACGTCTCTTTCTTTCCGCAGCTCGTGGCCGGTCCGATCGAGCGGGCGCGGCGCTTGTTGCCGCAGTTTCAAAGCGAACGGGTCATCACCCCGACACACCTGCGGGAGGGCCTCTGGCTGATCCTGTGGGGCCTGTTTAAGAAAGTGGTCGTCGCGGACAACATGGCGCCGTTGGTCGAGATGGTTTATGAGGGGACGGTCGCCTCGGGGCCGGCGGTCGCCCTGGGCACGCTGGCCTTCGCGATCCAAATCTACGGCGATTTCTCCGGCTACTCGGACATCGCGCGAGGCTTGGCGCGATGGCTGGGCTTTGATCTGATGGTGAACTTCAACCTGCCGTATCTGGCGCAGAGTCCGCGCGAATTCTGGCGGCGCTGGCACATCAGCCTGTCCACCTGGTTGCGGGACTATCTCTACATCAGCTTGGGCGGGAATCGCCGGGGACTCTGGCGAACGCGGTGGAACCTGATGGTGACGATGCTTCTGGGAGGGCTGTGGCACGGGGCGGCGTGGCACTTCGTATGGTGGGGCGCCTGGCACGGGTTGGGATTGGCGCTGACGCGCGGTCGCTCGGCGAGCTCCGCCCAGGAAGCCCAAGCCGAAGCCGGATCCCTGCTGAGACGGCTCCTCGGTTGGGCGGCAACTTTCCTGTTTGTCCTGTATGGGTGGCTCCTGTTCCGGGCAGAGTCGATGGAGCAAGCAATCGCCCTGACGCGGCATCTGGCGAACCCTGCCGTGCCGGTTTGGATCGGCAGCTACCTGTGGGCGTTGGCCGCGTTTGCGGCTCCATTGCTTCTGATCCAATGCTGGCAGATTCGGGCCGGCGACCTCCTGGCGCCTGCCAAGGCGTCTCCTTGGGCGCGAGGTCTGCTCCAAGGAGTCTTGCTGCTGCTGATCGTGACGTTCTGGCAAAAACACGCCGCCCCCTTCATCTACTTCCAGTTCTGACGCTTATGCGCAGTCATCAATACCAATTCGGCATGCGGGATCTGGGGCGCGATTTCGGGCCTGCGTTGGGAGCGCTGGCCCTGCTGGCCTGTATGCTGCATGCGGGCGCGGCCCTTGGCTGGCTGCCGGCGCCTCGACCGACGCTGGATGTGGATCGCACAATCCTCGTGCACCAGGCCGAATCGAGCCGCCGCCGGCATTCGGCTCGCATAGTGCTGATCGGCGATTCCTCGTGCCTGATGGATGTGATGGCAACGACGCTGGGCGAAGTCTTGGGCGAACCGGTGTTGAACCTGGCTACGCTCAGCTATCTGGACCTGCCCACGCACGCCGCCTTGATCCAGGAGTTCGATCGGGCCAACCCGGGGCGTCTGAAACAGGTGGTCCTGCTCATGCACCCCGAAAGCCTTCGCCTCCGGGCCGTGCCCGACTACTTCCGGCGCCAGGTCCGCGATTTCCTGGCCGGACGGGACAGCCCGGCGAAGACGGGCGCGGCGCGATGGATCGAGGAGGCGTTGGGGGCGCAGCGACTGCGGGGCCGGGTGCTCAGTCGGGCGGTTCCGTGGCCGCTGCCGGGCGCCTACGGACGGTTTTATGGTTTTTCGCGCGACCTGGAGGTCTTCCTGGAGGCCAACGCCGGGAGCGCGGTAGATCCGCGCCGTTTCGTGCCGGCGCAGGAACGCGCCTCGGCCGAATACCGGCTGGCGCCTCGTTTCAAAATCGAAAGCCGCCGGTTCCGTCAACTCTTGCCCGCCGGCGTCCGGCTCATCGTGGGAATCACGCCGTCGCCCGCCTCCTTCGTCTTGCCCGATCACGCGGACCGTTGCCGGAGCATGCTGCGGCAGTGGAGCGCCTGGCTGGCGGCGGACCGGAGGTTGGAACCCTTGCCGACGGTTCTTCCCGACGACCAGTTCGCGAGTCGGGCTCACCTGAACGCGCGCGGGCGCGTCGGCTACACGCGAGAACTCGGGCGCGCCCTGCAAGCCGGCGACTGAACCGCTTTTGGCGCCTGCTCCCCGCTTCAATAGCGGAGCAGGTCGGCGTCGATCTCATCCGCCAGCGCTGCCAATGCGCCGCGAACGCCGCGGACCTTCGCAAAGCCGCGCGCCGTCTTGATTCACCTCACGGGTGTCCGGTTAAAAGTCCCACAGCATCAACTGGTTGCGCGGACTGGTTGCAAGCGTTCTGGGGTCGTTCTTCGCAAGTAGTACATGGAGAGGCATTTTCTCAAACGGATGAACGCTCAAAAGTTGCGAAGTTCTGTGCAACGTGCCCGGCAGTGCGAGTTCCTTGTGGAGGATCGCCACCATCAGGCAAACCGCCACCGCGATCCAGATTTGCGTCTTCACCGCGTTGGGGCTCGTGCCGAAGTAGTGCTTGATGCGCAGATGCCCCTTGATCCAGCGAAAGAACAACTCGATCTGCCACCGCAACCGATAGAGTCGAGCGATGGTCAGCGCCGGCACGAGCATATGGTTGGTCAAGAAGACCGGATCTCTGGCGGTCTCGGGATCGAAAAAACGAATCTTCCGAAGGAGCGAAGGATAGGCGCGGCGCGCCTTGGGCAAGGTCGGCTTGCCGATTTGGTCGCTGCGTATTCCCGACAAATAGTCCGCCGGCTGGGAACGATGAGGAGTGAACCTCAAGTTGTCCTTGGCGCGCGTGACAAAGAAGGAGCCCGCTGCAGTGAAGCGATGGAGCCGGGCAAAGTCCATGTATCCGCGATCCATGACATAGAAGGCGCCGGGGTCGATGAGCAATTCCTCGAGCCAGATCACCTGTACAGTTAGCCTTCTTTTGTGACAAGAGAAAGGTAGGGTATAAAGCGGTTGGAACGGAGCGAAGGCGCCTGCCTGTGCCGGGCACGGCAGACAGGTAGCCGGAGCGGAGTTCCAACCGCCGGCGCCCGGAGCAACGGAAGGAG
>JAGHDA010000233.1 GCA_021160185.1 Verrucomicrobiota bacterium | reverse complement strand
GATGCTGCCGCACCAGGCGCTTCATTTCAAGCCGCAGCAGCGCGGCGGCCACGGCCGAAGGCGGCAGGCCGGAGCGGCGGATGACCGCGTCGATGGGCGTCTCCTCCGCGCCGAGGACGTCGTAAACGGCTTGCTCCTCCTCGCTCAACGCGAGAGCCGGCATGCCTCCAGGGGAAAGGTCGGGCGGGGTTTCCGGTTTCGCGGGAAAGAGGTACTCGAACTCGGAAAGGATGTCCTCGGCGCTTTCGCACAACTTCGCGCCTTTTTTGATAAGGTCGTGGCATCCCCTGCTCTGCGGGGAATCGATTCGTCCGGGAACTGCAAACACCTGCCGCCCCTGATCCACGGCCATGCCGGCCGTGATCAGCGCGCCGCTGTGGAGTCCGGCCTCCACGACCACCACCCCCAGGCTCATCCCGGCCACGATGCGGTTCCGGATGGGAAAGGTTTGCCGGTCGGCCTGGCGGTTGAAAGGAAACTGGGTCAGCACCGCGCCGTTGGCGGCGACGCGCTCGAAAAGCCGGGCGTTTTCCGGGGGGAAAACCACGTTGACGCCCGCGCCCAGCACGACCACGGTGCGGCCTTTGGCGGCAAGGGCGCCCTGGTGGGCGGCCGTGTCGATGCCGCGCGCGCCGCCGCTGACCACGGTCACGCCCACGTAGGCAAGCTGGTAGGCCAAGCGGCGCGCGGCTTCCAGGCCGTAATGGGTGGTTCGCCGGGAGCCGACCATCGCCACCGCGTTTCGGTCCTGAGGCAGAAGCCGCCCCTTCACGTAAAGGACGATGGGCGGGTCATAGATTTCGCGCAGAAGGGGCGGGTATTCCTCGTCTTCGGGAATCAGGACCCGGCACTCATACTCGCGGATCCGCCTCAGCTCCGCCTCCAGATCCACGCGCTCTTCCCAGCGGGCGATGGCCTCGGCTGTGTCGCGGCCCACGCCGGGCACGCGCAGGAGCCGATCCGCGCCCGCGTTCAGGACCGACGCCGGATCGCCGAAATGCTCCAGCAACCGGCGCAACCGCACCGGCCCCACGCCCTCGATCATGTTCAACGCAATCCGCGCTTCCCTTGCGTCCATCGCCGCCTTGATCCAAAGAAGGTTGAGAAGTTCGCCCGGGAGGGCTACTCAGCCGGCTCGACCACCGCGCTCGATCCGCTGAAGCCGATCACCCGCACCTTCGCTCCCCGATCAATCATTTCGCCCTGGGTGATCACGTCCACAATCTCTTCCCCAAACTGCGCCTTGCCGCTGGGCCGCAGCGCGCTCAACGCCACCCCGCTCCGACCCAGCAGCGTTTGCTGATGCGATTGGATTTGCCGAACGGATTCGCTTCCGCTGACCAAGCGGGTCACCAGGGCCGGATAAATCGGCGTCCGGGGCAGCCATCGGCTCATGAGATAGATCGCCCCCGCCGAGCCGAGAAACGCCACGCTCAGCGTTTTGGCGGGCAGCTCCAGTTGGGGCCAGGAGGGAATCGGCGGCATCCCCGGATACATGTCCACCAAAGCCATGATCAGGGCCACAAACACCAGAAGCGCGCCGACCGCCCCCAAAACCACGATGCCCGGCCAGACGAAGATTTCCAGAGCGACCATCAACAACCCGAGCAGGAAAAGCGCCGCCCATTCCCAACCAGCCAGACCCGCCACATAACTCCCGGCGAAGTAGAGGGCGAAGCCCAGAATGCCGACCACCCCCGGCAGGCCGAAGCCGGGGGTCTTCATCTCGATGTAAATCCCCGCCACGCCGATGATCAGCCAAAGCCAGCTCAGGGAATTGAGCCAGGTGGCCAGCCGCTCGGCCCCGAGCGGCTCCAGCCGCACGCGCCGGGCTTGGGCGCAGCCGAGCCGCTCAAGAAGCGCCTCCAAAGTGGGCACGGTGCCCTCGGAGAGAAGCGGCTTGGGCGGATCGCCCACGCGCCGCTCGGCTTCGCGGTTGGTAAGGGTGAGGATCTCGCCCTTGGCGCAAAGGGTTTCGCCGTCCACCACCAGCTCCTTTCCCTTGTCGATCATCGCTTCGATGACCGCAGTGTTGTGGCCGTACTTCTGAGCGTAAGCCCGAATGCGGGCGGCCAGGGCGGAAGTGATCTTCGCCTCCATCGTGCCGGACATTTCCTGAACCCCCGTCCCGCCCGGACCGATCATGATCGGCGCGGCGGCGCCGATGACGCTTTCGGGCGCCATGAAGATCCTTTCGGTGGCCGCGGCGATAAAAGCCCCCGCGGAGTAAGCGGTGCGGTTGACGTAGGTGACGGTATGCCCGGGGAACTTGTCCAGGATATCGATGATCTCGAGCGTGGAGTCGGCGCGCCCCCCGTTGGTCTCCATGTCCAAAACCAACAGGTCAGCCCCCTCGCGCATCGCTTCCTTGACTCCCCGCCGGACCAGATAAACCAGGGGAGGCATAATGTCTTCGCGGATGGGCAGGATGCACACCACCTTGCCGCGGCCTTGATCAACGGGCGGCGACGCGGCGGCGCAGTCGAGTCCGAGGGCCGTCAATCCAAGCCAAAAGCAGAGAAGGCGGCGTTTTGCCATGGGTCGAAGATAACCGCCCGCGCTCCGGCGCGCAAGGCGGGCGCACGGCGCGCCGTTAGAGACCAAGGCTCATCCCCAGGGGCGCGGCGAAAAAAGAGAGCAATCGCCGACGTCCCCCGCTCTGGGTCACCGAACGGTTCCGCCCCCGGTTTTGGCTCCCGAACCGCGGTTGCGTTGGTACACCCTCACGTAGTCCACCACGAACTCGTCCGGAAACACAGCGCCGCGAAGCTCCTTGGGGTCGGAAGGCGTTTCCATGCTCAAAACCAGATACTCCGGGATATGAGAAATTCCTACTGTGACTTCGTAGTATCGATAACCGTCCACGAAGAACACATACTTCTCAGGCGTCCATTCCAGGGCAAAAGTGTGGAACCCTTGGCTGACCCCCTTTCGGTAGCTCTGCATGCCGTGCGTGGTTTGCTGATGGGGGCCGTAAGCCCAGTGAACATTGTGGGAGACGATGTCCTTCCCCAGTTTCTTGAAGCATTCCATGATGTCGATTTCAGCCCCGTACACCGCCGGATCTTCCCCTCTGGAAATCAGGGGCGACTGGATCCAGAACGCCCCCCAGATGCCGGGAGAGCGCTGGAGTTTCGCGCGGCATTCGTAATAGCCGTAACGCGACATGAACCGGCCTTGAGTGCCCACCGCTCCGACAAGGAGGCGCCCGTCCTTTTTGAACGCGAGCAGCTTCAGACAGCCGTTCTCCACCTTGACCGCTTCGGGCGACACAAACCCCAAACGCCTCGGCCCCACTCCGCGGACCGCCCACTTGCGAGGATCAAGCGCGCGGCCGGTAAATTGATCTTCCCATACCAGCTTATACCCCAATTGTTCCGGCGTTTGGCGGACGGAAGACATGGGGCCTCGAGGCGGGCGCTGGGCCATGCACCTGGAGGGGCCCCATAATCCGAAGGCGATCGTTCCTGCGGTCGCCAAGGATAGGATCCGGGGGGCGGCCCGAAGAAAGCGTTTCCTGTTCTCGCGCGAGTTCATCATGCGTCCCTCCGTGTAGTTGCTGGAGGCAGCTTCTACGGCCTCAAAAGTCCGAACAAGGAAAAAGCCGCCTTCCGCCCGCCGCCGCGCCTTGGATTCACTGCAGGCAGAAAGAGCGGAAGCCGGTTCAAGGGAACCGGAGGCTGGGGCGGCTCAGCTCGTTGGAGCCGACGGAGCTTCGACGAGGAGCGTGTTGCCTTCGCAGTCCAGGCGGCGACGGTTTTCCCCGGCCGTTTCCTGTCGGGCAAGCCGCTCCAAGTAAAACCAGGTCGGCTCTGCAATATGCTGATTGTTTAGAAACGGCTCGGTATACTGGATGGCTCCATACAATCGTCCCTCGATATGGTGCTGCTGGCCGACGTGGTTGTTCCAATCCACCCCCTCGGTCAGAAACCCGTACGGCCCGTAGTGGTGTTTGGCCGCGGCGCGGAGGATGGTCAGCCCGTCCAGCTCGAACTCCCGCGCCCGCGCTGGGAAGGACGCCCGGCAATCGGCCGCCGCCTCGAAATAGGCCAAGGCGGCTTCGGCGTTTTCCCAAAGGTAGGCGGTGTCCCAGCTTCGCTCCATGTAAAGCAAGCCTCGCGTGGCCACGCCGTTGCGGTCTTCGGTCATCTTGAACTGATCCAGGCCGCGGAGGCATTTCTCATAGGCGAAGCGGGCCAGCTCCCGATCGCTAAAGAGACGCGAGGCGGCCAGCAGGGTGCGGAACGCCACCGAGTAGGCCACGTTTTCGCGCTCGTCATAGGTGTCGTGGTTGATGCTTCCAAAAATCCCGCCGCATTGAACGAAGGTCCGACATTTCTCCCGAACCGCGTCCCGCCAGTCAGCCAGACCTCGAAGGGTGAGCGCCGTTTGAAGCTGGACGATGAACAGCCCGTCTGCCGAGCGCTGCCAGAGAGGATCCCGGCCGCCTTCGGGCGATTTGCGGTAGATCTTGCCATCGGGCGTCGTCCGGCGGGGAAACCAGCCGTTGGGCGCAGGCTCCACATGACGGGCGATCCATTCCGCCGTGCGAACCGCCATCCGCCGCATCCGCGCCCCGCGCGCCTTCGCTCCGGGCGTCCGCGCCGCCAGCAGCTCCGTCCCGAATTCCAAAAGCTGGAAGGCAACCTTGGCCATCGAGCCGGGGCAAAACCAGTCGGATTGATGCTTGTAGTTTAAGCGCAACTTGCCGGTGGTCGTCTCTCGATAGCCGCGGATAAAGCCGGTTTCCTCGTCCAAGAACCCGCCGTCCAGCACGTGGTCCAGAATGTCCAACGCGTCCGCGCGCCAGTCCGCCCGCCCCAGCAGCCGACCCCAACGGTGGATCTCCCAAGCGCCGCCCACTGCGT
>JAGHDA010000211.1 GCA_021160185.1 Verrucomicrobiota bacterium | reverse complement strand
GCCGTCCCCGGATGACGACCTGCGTTTCCTGGTTGCGAAACGGGATCGTGATCACCGCCGTGCGGTTGGCGTATTTGCCGGTAAGAGTCCCGGCGCGGTTCTGCCCGAACTGCATGGTGGTTTTCCAGGAATAACTTCCCGCCCGAGCCAGAGCTCGGGCTGCTTGCTGGACCTCTTGAGTCGGCTGAGCCCCGAGGGCTGACGCCAATCCCAAGGCCGCAGCGGCGATAACCGCCGCCTTCATATCGACTGATCGCGTTTGTTTCATGGCTGTCTCCTTATCTTACTAAGACGCATCCCAGCAGGAAGGCGGTTACACGTTTCCGCAAAATCCCGACCGGCGACGGCCGGTCCGAGCGCCGCCGCTCTTCCCTTCATTGCCCGCCGCCTCGGCGCGCGGCGCGCTCCCCGCCGGGCCGCCCGCCAAGCTCGGCGGCGCGACGGAGCGCCGAGACGGCGAAGATCAGCGGGTAAAGCCGCTCGTAGTACCAGAGCCGGGCGAAATACAGGCCGATGGGCCTTGCGGTTGGGAGAGGGTTTTCCTCGATCGCCGCCGCGAGCCAGGCCGCTCCTCGGCCCAAAGCCGCTCGAATTCGGGCGGCGGACTCGCCAGGCAGCCTCGGCCCGATCCGCGCAAGCGCGCAGGCCAGGGCGTCCACGGCCAACGCGGTTTCTTCGACCGAAGCGGGCCCGACCGGGCCGCCGGACCATCCGCCGTCGGCGAGCTGAAGGCGGCAGAGCCGTTCCAGCCCCTTCGTCCGGGCGGCTTCCGCCTCTTCTCCAAGAGAGGGCGGAAGCGCCGTGAGCGCCTGCAGGACGCGGGCGGTTCCGTAGACGCGGTTGGCTTCGTCCGGCTGGCGGTCGTTGCCGAACCAAAGCGGGATCCATGAGCCGTCGGGCTGCTGTTCGCGCGCCAGGTAGCGGACGGCGCGGGCGATCGCCCGATCCAGGCGCGCCGGGTTGGGAAAGTCCTCCCGCCAGGCGCGCCAAGCGCGGAGGGCGTGCGCGGTGATGTCCGGGCTGCTGCGGTCGAACGGCAAGCGGGTCCATCCCCGGCAAAACGTCGGCGCGCCCCCGTCCCGGTTCTGGAGCCCCAGCAGCCACTCCGCTCCCCGAATCGCCGCCGCCCGCGCTTCCGGCGCCTCCGGCCCCAGCAGCTTCAAGGCCAGCAGCGCGCCGGCCGTATCGTCCGCGTCCGGCACGCCCCCGGGCAGATCGGTCCACGCCCATCCGCCCGGCGCAGCTCCGGTGTAAGGGTGGACGCGGCGATGTTGGCAGGCGAGGAGCCAACGCAAAACCGCCTCGGCCGTTTCCGGGGGGAGGAACTCGCCTCGGCGCAGGCCGAGCGCCTGGACGGAGAGGGTGGTCAGCCACACCGCCAGGTTCGTGTCGATCGGCCAGCTTCCGTCCGGCCGCATCGACTCTTCCAGGAACCGGGCGCCGCGCCGAGCCGATGGATGGTCGCCCAGTCCGGCGAAGGCCAGGCTCAGCGTCACGAACGCCGTTAGAGGCGTCGCTTCCAGGAAACCGCCGTTGGAGGGCTGAATCGATTCCAGGATTCGCAACGCGCGGGGCGCGGCCGCCTCGCGCAACGCGCGCAGCAAGGGATTGCGCGGCGGCGCGCCGCGGTGGCGCGCCAGGCCCACGGCGATCAGCGCGGGCAGGGCGTAGCTGACCACCGGCAGCCCGATCGCCCCCCACGCCCCGCGTGGCAGCAACGCCGCCTCGAACGGCAAACGCGGCGCGCGCGCCAGCCACGCGCCGCGCGCCGCCGGCTCCGGCTCCGTCGCCCCGCAGAACATCAGGATCGGGACCGAAAAAGTGCGGTCCTTGCCGTAACGGGCAAGAATCCTCGCCGCAAGCGAGGCCGGCTCCGGCGTCGCGCCCCGGCCGGCGAGCCATTGCGCGGCCCCGGCGGCGGCCGGACTGTTTCCGGCGCGGCAGGCCGCCCACCCAAGGGCGGTCGTGCTCAAGTTGCTGGGGCTCCGCGGCGTGTCGCCCCATCCGCCGTCCGGATTGGCGTGCCTCGCAAGCCACTCCAGCCCCGCCTCGATCCATTTGCGGCGCTTGCCCGGCTCGCCGAGCGAGCGGTCCAGCGCGATCAACGCGCCCGCGGCCACGGCTGTGGCGAGGGCGCTGGGGGAAAGTTCGCCCGTCCAGTGATCGGGCGCGTCCATTTGCCGGACCAGCGTCCGCGCCGCCCGCTCGAAGGCGCGCTCCGCCGCCGCCCCGACGTCTGTTTCCGGACTCTTGCCGCTCATTTCTTTGCCCTGAAGGCAGCGCGGTTTGCCCGCCGCCGCTCCGGACGCGAGGGGCGAACGCCCTCCGCTCGGGCGCGCCGCTGCGGCGCGGTTTCCGGGAAGAGCGACGGTTCGGACGTGGTGCCGGCGGTGGGGCTCGAACCCACACGGCTTTTGAAGGCCCCGGGATTTTAAGTCCCGTGCGTCTGCCAATTCCGCCACGCCGGCCCTTGGCCCCAATCTACTCCAGGCGCTCGGCGCGGCCAAGGAGACATTGGCCCGCCGGGGAGAGGTTTTCGCGCCCCGCCGGGGCGTCGGCGCCTCTTTCGCAAGGCGGCCGGAAAGCTTGGGAGAACGGTTTGGTTTGCCCCTTGCGAAGCAATTTTCGTATAGTCCGCCAATCCGCGCCGGAG
>JAGHDA010000125.1 GCA_021160185.1 Verrucomicrobiota bacterium | reverse complement strand
CCGGGCAACGTGGTGGTGCAAAACCCCAGCTTCGAAGCCAGCGGCCTGATTCCGCTGCCGGGGGTGTTCGGCGATCAGGCCGTCTCCGGGTGGCAAGCGGAAGGCACGGTGGGGGTGAACCTCGCCGGCGATCCGTTCGCCGACAATGGCGTCACGCCGGACCAGGATCTGGCGGCGTTTATCCAGGGGCCCGGCGCCCTCAGTCAAACCCTGCCGGGCTTGATCCCGGGCGAGACCTACCAGGTTGAATTCGCCGCCAACGCCCGCTCGACGGACACGCCGCATCTGCGGGTCACCGCGGACGACGCGGTCGTGTTTGACGGGGACATCACGCCGGTGGGTTCCGGCCCTTATCACGTGGTCAGCGGCTCGTTCGTGGCGTCCGGGTCATCGGCGGTGCTGCGCTTCGCCCAAACCGCCGAAGGCGAACAAACCGTGTTGTTGGACGACATCCGGGTGCAGGGCCAGGCCGTTAATCTCCCCTGCATCCAGTTGTTGCCGGCCAATCTTCAACTGGGCGTTGGGCAAGTCTCTGATGCCCTTACCGTCAAGGTGCTCGACGAGGTGGTGGCGGACGGCCCGGCCACGGTCACCGTCACCAGCAGCGATCCTGCCGTGGCCATGCTTCCCGACGCGGCCGACGGCGTGCTCACGCTGACCTTCCAGCCGGGCGACCAGACGAAACAGGTCCGGGTGGCCGGCGTCGCGAAGGGCGGGGCAACGCTGCTGTTCAGTGAGTCCCGCGGCGTCTGTTTCGACAAGCCCGGCGTCCAGGTGCGCGTCCTGGGCGCTTTCGTTCGCAACCCGAGTTTTGAGGACAACTCCCATCCGAGCTTCCCGGGCTACGGGCCGATTGACGCCTGGGACAGCGAAGGTTCTGGCAACGTCGGCATCAACGGCCCGGCCGGGCCCTTCCACGACAACGGCGTCATCCCGGACCGCGGCCAGGTGGCCTTGCTACAGGTAAACAAGATTCTCAAGCAACAGATCGTGGGCCTCACGCCGGGGAAGCCTTACTGGCTTCAGTTCTACTACAACGCGCGCAACTGCTGCGGCGGCACGATCGACCTGCTGGTCCGGTTCGGCGGCGTGGAGCTGGCCGCCTTCCCTGACGTCCAGCCGGTGATGGAGACCAACGCCTACCACTTCGCCCAGATCGAGTTCACCCCGAACGCTGACCAAGGCCTGCTGGAATTTGAGACTGTGTGCGAGGGCGACGCCACCGTCACGCTGGACGCGGTGACCATCGTGCAACGGGATCCCGGCGGCGTCGTAGTGCGCAACCCGAGCTTCGAGGCCAGCGGCTTGCCGCCCGACCCCGGCTATCTGGATTCCGAAAACCTGGCCGGTTGGGAGCACGGCGGCGGCGTTGGGGTGAACATGACCGGCGCCGGGCCGTTCGCCGACAACGGCGCGGCCCCTGACCAGGACAGCGTGCTCTTCCTTCAAGGCGAAGGCGCGTGGGTCAGCCAAACCCTTTCCGGCCTGACCCCGGGGCAGAACTACACCGTGCGTTTCGCCGCCAACGCCCGTTCCGGCAACGCGCCCGTGCTGCGCGTGAGCTTGGACGACTACGTCGGTTACGAGGAAACGATCAGCCCGGTCGGCGAGGCCAATCCCTATCACGAGCTGGAAGTGGTGGTTCCCGCTGCTGGCGAAGAAGGCGTGTTGCGTTTCGAGCAAGTGGCCGCCGGCGACCAGACCGTGTTGTTGGACAACGTGATCGTGGTCCCCGGAGGCGTGCTGGCGCCGCCGAAGGTGAGCCTTTCGGCAACCCTGCAAGCTGATGGGTTGGTCCAGCTGAGCTGGCCGGCCTCGGCCGAAGGTTACGTGCTGCAAGAAACCGCAGCCTTGCCCGGCGGCTGGGAAGATTCCTCGGCCCCGGTTGTCCTGGAAGGTGACCGCAAGGTTGTCCGGTTGACGCCCGCCGACGCGGCTCGCTTCTATCGCTTGCGCAAGTAACTCCAGCCCTCCAGGGCTTGATCGACCGCGGCTTCCGGCGGCCGGCAAAGCTGTTTTGCCGGCCGCCGGTTCCGCTGTTTGTGTCCGGACCTTCAAGGGCGCGCACAAGCTGCTTCCACCATCAGTAGATTCGTTTGGCATGCCGCCGGTCGGTGTCTTGTTCTCGGTGGGGTGCCCGAAAAACGCCGCCCGAAGGCGGCGTGCAAAACATGGTGTTCCTCAGAGCGTTGGAGACCGTTACTTCCGGTCGAAGAGCTTGAACGGGTTGATCGGCAACTTAGGCAGCGCGGGCGCAGCGTTGGTCGAGGAGCCCTTTTTGGACTTGCCTCCAAAGAGACCGCCGATGGCTTCAGCCGCGCCGACGGCCTGGTCGACCGCCGTCCCGCCGGTATTGCCGACGAGTCCGGCGGCGACTTTCGAGGTGATTTGCAGCAACGCAGCGACGTTCAATTTCTTCTTCGGTTCGCTCACGGTCCCTTGCATGGTGAGAAATTGCGGCAGTTGGACGAAGACGATGTTGGTGGATGCGTCAGGCGGAGCCAGCCCTACCTTAGCCGCTAGTTCGCGCCGCAAGGCCACGTTGACCGGCAGGTCGAGGGTCGAGTTGGTGAGCGCCGCGGCCAGCCGGATCGTGCCGTGCGTTTCAATCTGAAAGGCCGGGCTTTGAACGAAGGCGCGTTCGAGCTGGACGACCCCTTCGCCGATCCGACCGTTGGATTCGATAATGTTGATGGGGGATTGGGCCACCTCATCCACCCAGCCGCTAGGGCCCTTGGACTTTTGACCGCTCAGCGTGTCGGTGAGCTTCCCTACCAGGCCGGTCACGGCTTCCTGGGGATTCCGGATCAGGTCCGGCAGTCCGATGATGACGTTGAGGATGGACTTAAGGATCGAGCTGCGGACGTGGACCGCCTTGAGGTTCATGTTGGCGGCGGCGAACTGGAACTGGCCGGCCAAGTTCTTCTGCAAACTGGGGCCGGTGACGCCGGCGCCGCGCAAAGCGCCGCCCGCCGTGACCGTGCCCTCGATTTGACCTTTGCGGTCAGGCTGGAAACTGTTGACCAGCGGCGCCAAGGGCACGTCCTTCGCCTGCAAGCTGACGTCGTAACGGTAGCCCGGCACGCCAAGGTCCAGGTCCGCCGTTCCCTCGACGGGCGCGCCGTTGAGGTCCAACCGAGCCGGTTTCACCGTGATGTGGCCGCCGTCCACCATGACGTTCATAGTCAGGTTGGTGATGACGACCTCATGCAGGTAGAACTGCTGGACTTCGGCGGACATAGCGAAGTTCTTCAACGGCAATTGGACCGCGGGCGGCTCGGTTTCCGGACTGGGCGCGGGCGCGGAGGCCGATTCTGGCGAGGTCTTCCCCATGAACAGGTCATACCACGGCGTGACGTCCAGCGAAGCGGCGGCCAGCTTGAGGTTGCCGGTGATGGCGTTGGCATCCTTCAGATCGATCTTGCCGGTGAGGTCTGCGGCGTTTTCGGCGCGTTCGGTTCGATCCAACTCCAGCCGCGCGCTGCGCACCTCGACAGCCTGGGGGCTCATCGCCACGTCCCAGCGGACGCGGGCGGCCAAAGGCGTTTCCGGCAACGCGCCGGCGGGATCGCGCATGACGAAGTTGCTTAGGCTAAGGCTGCCGGCGATGGTCGAAGCCGTCGCAGGGTCGAAGCGCACCGACGCGTCGGCCGCCAGGGCCGCGCTGCGCAGCTCCTTGCCCTGAAGCGCGGGTTGGAGGAACGGCGCGAGCAAGCGCTCGTTGACGTCGCGCGCGGCCAGCTTGATTTCGCCGCGGTTGGCCTCGAGGTCCCACCGGCCATTGAGGCTTACCTGGCCGGCCGATTGACCTGCATGGCTCAAGGCGCTGGTGAGCTTGCGGATGGCTGCCTGGGTTCCTTGCATTTGCACGTCGAACTCGCCCTCGGCGGCGAACCGGTCCAGCGCATACTCCGCGTAACGCCCGCTCAACGGCCGCAGCGTAAACTTGCCCGTAAGGGTTTGAACCGGCGCGCCGTCGCCGGCGGCGGGTTGTTGCACGACGTGCGCTTCACAAGCCAAAGCGCCGCTGGTGAAGTCGGCGTCGGGCAGGGCGGCGAGTTTCAACGCGGGCGGGATTTGCAACTCCAGCGTGGTTTGCAGGTCGGCCGCGAGGGTGTCGGCCAGTATGTTGCCCCGCGCCGTGGCGCTGGCCAACGGCCGGCCGGCATGGGCGACCTCCAGCTTGGCCTGCCGGAGAGCGACGCGTTGGAACTCCGCGATCTGCGTGTCCAGATGGAATGTCAGATCCAGTTGCTCGATCGCGTTCGTGCCGAAAGAGGCTCGCAACCCGGCGAGGCGCCCATCCACGAGGAGCGTCAATTCGCGGCCTGCTTGGCGGCTGGTGACATCCATCCGGGCGGCCGCTTGCCCCGCAGCGGCCATCCCCCCGGTGAACTGCGCCCAATCGGCGAGGTTCAGATTCGTCAAGGTCAGACTCAATGCCGATTCCTCGGCGCCGGCCTGGCCTGAGCTCCAATCCAACGTCATCGGCTTGACCAACCCGCCCGTCAACAGCGGCTGATTCTTTTGCCGCCCGTTCACCGACAACTTGCGCAACACGGCCCGACCCGCGGCCAGGTCGGTGTCCAGATCGTAGTTGAGGCTCAGGTCCAGCGGAGGCGTGGTGAGGTTGCTCCGGGTCAGGCTGAACTGGCGGAGCTTCAGCGCGCCCGCCAATTGAATGGCCTGAGCCTGCTTGGCCAGCGTCAAAACGTTGGTGGACTCGATGCTCGTCTTGCCGAAATCCACGCCGGCGGCGGCGCCCGCCAGATTCAGCAACCGTCGATCGATGCCGCGGGCCGAGATGGTCAATTGGCCCTCCTGTTTGGCGAAGTCGAACGGCCCTGAGCAGGTCAATTCGGCCAGCGCGGTTTGGCCCTGGAAGGCGCGCAAGGCGGCTTGCCGGACGGCCTCCGGGGTGATGTCCGTTTCCAACGACAACGCCAGGTTCTGCGCCCCGGCCAACGCGCCGGCGGCCTGAGCCACTTCAATCCGGGCCGCGCCCTGGATTTGCGTCGGCTGTAGGTCTTTGCTGAACCTGAGCTTGAACTCGCTCGACAGGCGGGACTGCAGCGCGCCGGCCGCGCCGGGCGGGGGCGGGTTGAGATCGACATTGAGTCCCGCCTGCGCGCTCAAGGCGGCCGTGCCGCCGTTCTTCACGCCTTCGAGCGTCAGGCCGAGACCCTCCACTTCGAGCACGTCGCGCTGGTCGCCCGTATGATGCCGAATCACCCGAATATGCGCGTTCTGGATCGACAGCTTGGCCAGTTCGACCTGCGGGGGCGCGCCTGCTTCGGTCGGTTCGCTGGGCGGCGGTTCGGTCTCAGCGCTCATTTGGGCCAGGGCTTCGAGGATCGGATCCAGGTTGCTCGTGCCGTCGGCGTTTTGCGTCAGCT
>JAGHDA010000478.1 GCA_021160185.1 Verrucomicrobiota bacterium | reverse complement strand
GCTCCTCAGCGAGCTGAACCTGGCGCCGAAAGACGAGGACCCCGAGCCCGCCCCGGCGGCGGGGGCTGCCGTCCCGCCGGCCGGCGGCCCCGACGCGCCGGCCGAGCAGACCCGGCCCGGGGACGTTTCCGTCTCGGTGGATCGGGTGACGCGGGCCGGAGCGGTCCTTAGCGGGCGCGTTCGTTTCAGCGACGGCAAGGAGGCGGTGTGGTACGTGGATCGGACGGGCCAGTTGGGCCTGACGCCGCCTGAGCCGGGGTATCGTCCGCCTCCCGGCGACATTTCCGAGTTCCAGAAGGCATTGGACCGTGAGCTGGCTCGGATGGGGATGTGAAGGGCGGCTCCCTGTTTTTGCGCAAGTCTTGGAGTCTCCGCGTCGGGGAAGGCGCGGCTAAGGCGAAGGGGGTTTGACTTGAGAGAGGCGCAAACTTAGGTTGGTTTTGCATGTTGGCCGCGAACGCCAAGACTGATTTCGACTTGCCCAAGCCTCCGGTTTCCCCGGACGCCCGGATATGGGAAGAGATCGTTGGGCCGGTGGAGCCTTTCTTGAGGGAGGTTTCCGAGTCGCTCCTGGCGCAAGTCGACGCCTTCGAGCCGGAGCTTGCCGATTACGCCCGTTACGCCCTCTCCAGCCAAGGCAAACAGCTTCGCCCCGCGCTGGTGGCGCTCAGCGGCCAGGCCGCCGGGGCCCTCAACCCCGATCTGGTGACCGCGGCGGTGATCATCGAGATGGTTCATCTGGCCACGCTTGTCCACGACGACGTGATGGACGAGGCGACCATCCGCCGCAGTCGGCCCACGCTTGCCAGGCAGTGCGGGGTCTCCACCTCGATTCTGGTGGGCGATTGCCTCTTTGCCCATGCCTTGACGTTGGCGGCTGCTTTCCCCACTCCGGAAGTGTGCCGCGCCGTGGCCCAAGCCACCAAGGTAGTCTGCACGGGAGAGATCCTTCAAAACGAGCAGCGCCTCCGGGTGGATTTGAGCCGGGAAGAGTACTTCCGGGTGCTTCGAATGAAGACGGCCGAGCTGTTTGCTCTTTCATGCGCCCTCGGGGGGCGGTTGGCCGGCGCTTCCCCTCGGGAGGAGCGCGCGTTGCGGGAGTACGGCATGGCCCTGGGCACCGCTTATCAGGTGTATGACGACTGCGTCGACCTGTTCGGCCGGGAAGAGGCCGAGGGCAAATCCCTCGGCGTGGACGCGGCCAACGGCAAGGTGACGCTGCCCATTATCGTTCTGATCGAGCGGCGGGGGGAAAAGGCCAGGATCGAGGTGAAAAAGATGCTTTCGGATTGGCGTCGGGAGCGCCTCGGAAGCCTCAAAGCGCTCATCCAAGAGCACGAAGGACTGGAAGAGTCTCAACGGGTCATCGAGGAGCTTTGCCGACAAGCCGCCGAGGCCCTTGAAGCCCTTCCCGAAACTCCCGCCCGAAAGGCGCTTGGCGAGGCGGCCGCGTTTTTGAGCCGCCGGGCCGCGGCCCTTTCCGGAGCCGCAACCGGCTGACGCGCATGAAAGGCCTTCTGCGGAAGGAGCCCCAGGCCGAGCGCGAGGGCGAGCCCGCGCGCGAAGCGCCTGAGCCTCCCGATGAACTCCTCGTCCGCCGCGCTCGGGACGGAGAGCTGGAAGCTTTTGACGCCCTCGTCCGCCGTTATCAGCGCCGCGTCTACGGCACGATCTACCACATGACGGCCAATCGCGAAGACGCCGACGACATCGCCCAGACCGTTTTCATCAAGGCGTTTCGCAACCTAAAGCGCTTTCGCGGCCAGGCCTCTTTCTACTCCTGGATCCATCGGATCGCCGTTAATGAGACCATCAACTTCCTCAAGAAACGGGGCCGGCGCCGCCAGGTGAGCCTCGACAACATGGACGCCCAGGTGGAGCGCGATCCCGACTATGTGGCCTTGGTCTCCCACCGGACTCCCCGGCGGGACGCCCATTTGAGCGAGCTCCACCGCAGATTGAACGAAGCCATGCTCAAGCTGTCCCCAGTCCATAGAGCGGTGGTGACGCTCCATGACATTCAGGGGCTGAGTCATGAGGAGATCAGCCGCATCATGAAATGCCGTGTGGGCACAGTGCGGTCGCGCCTCTTTTACGCAAGGCAACAGTTGCAAGCGTATTTGTCGGAGTATTTGGATCGGCGATGAAAAGCGGGCAAGAACACATGCCGGATGACGCCAAAGAGCGGGAGTCGCGGTTGCGGCGGCTGCTTGCTCTCAAGCGTTATGAAACGCCTTCTCCCGGCTACTTCGAGCAGTTTCCTGCTAGGGTCATGGCGCGACTGGAGGAGGAAAGGCCTTCGGAAGCCGCTTCTCCTCTTACGGCCTGGTTGTTCGGAGCGTGGCGGCCCGCTCTTGCGGGGGCGTGCTTGGCGGCGCTGGCCCTGGCCGTGGGACGATGGACTCAGGAGGAGGAAGGGATTCCGATTGCGCCTCCCGGCGCGCCTCCGGTTTCAGCATGGCAGGCCGAGGCGGAATCTCCCGCCCTCTCGAACGGCGCGGCGGGTCTCCGGGAAGCGGAGCGTCTCCCGATGTCGTCTTCCTCTCCGGGCGTTCTTCTTGCGGGGGCTTCTAATCCGCCTCCCGGAAGCGTGGCCCCGGCGGGCGAATTCTTCCCATGGCCCCGGCGGCTTCCAGGGGAGAATTGGGCGATTCCGGAGTGGAACAGGGAATGGAGCATTTTCTTGCGCGAACTGCCGTTCCAGGAAGAGCCCACCGGCCGCCTCCAGCGGGTTGCTTTTCCCGCCGGCCGGCAATCGCCCCCGAGGCGTTAGCCGGCTTCCCGCGCGGCGCGGAAGCCGCGGGCTGATGGGGCGGGGGATTTGCGAGTCTAGAGCGGGCGCTGTCTCTCTCGTCCCCGGCCGGCCGCCGCTCGGGACTCCCCGCGGTCTTGGAGTTCTTATCGGCTCTGTTTTTCAGACGCCGTTGTCT
>JAGHDA010000210.1 GCA_021160185.1 Verrucomicrobiota bacterium | reverse complement strand
GTCCGAGGCCGCTGAAGAGACCTCGTGGAACGAGGCGGCGCAGCGGAAAGTGTGGTCGGTCTTCTTCCCCGAAGGTCTCGCGGCGCTCGGCGACCGCGAGGAGGCGGTCGCAGCGCTTCGCCGCCGCCGGAGAGTGGACATCGAGGCGCTCAATCCCGCCCCGCTGCGCGATCCGCTGCGCGAGCTGATCTTCACCTCGAACGCGCTTCTCACGGTCCCGGCCGAGCCGGGCGATCTGAGCGGGCTGCCCGGACAAATCGCGCGCGCAGCGGAGCAAGCCGCCGCCGAACGTCAGCGTTTCTGGTACGACCATCCCATCCGAATCGGCGCGCCCCTTGAGGCCGACGAAGTCGTATACGGGCTGCGGGGCCTCAACGAGGCGATCGCCTACGAAAAAAAACGGGGCCGAGCCCGCCCCCTCGGCAAAGCCACGGCGCTGCTCTCGGTGTCCGTCACGCACGAAGGGCTCCATGCCGTGGCGGAAGACTACCTGCGCCACATGCTCAAACGAGGCGGTCCCTTCCCGCATCTGCGCGTCTACGCCTTCACCGAAGCGATGACGCGCCGGCTGGCCGAGGAAGTCCTCCTCCCCGCCCTGGCAGGAAGCGGATGGCGCGAAGAAGCCGCCGCGCTGGGCGAGGCGTTCGGCGTGGACGGCGAATACGGCCGTCATTACTCGTTCCTGAAAGCGATCGCCGCGCTGTGGCAAACAGCGGTCGATCCTTCGGCGCGGGCCACGTTCAAGATCGACCTGGACCAGGTGTTTCCCCAAGCCGACCTGGAACGGGAGGGCGGAGGGACCGCGTTCGATCACTTCAGAAGCCCTCTCTGGGGCGCGCGCGGCAGGGACGCGGAAGGAACGCCGGTGAGCCTGGGCATGCTTGCCGGGGCTTTGGTGAACCAAAAAGACATCGGCCGCGGCCTCTTCACGCCGGACGTGCCCTGGCCGGAGCGAATTCCCGCCGGCGAGGCGGTCGTGTTCTTCCCCCCGCTTCCTATGGCCCTTTCCACCCGCGCCGAAATGGCGGCTCGCTACGGAGAAGACGGCCTGGACGGCAAGCGCCGGGCGCTGCACCGCGTCCACGTCACCGGCGGAGTCAACGGCATCCTGATCGACGCCTTGCGGCGGCATCGGCCCTTTACGCCCAGCTTCATCGGACGAGCCGAGGACCAGGCCTACCTGCTTTCCGCCCTTTACGAACCGGCGCCCTGCCTCCGATACGCCCACGTCGACGGCTTGCGGATGAGGCACGACAAAGAGGCGTTCGCGGGACAAGCCCTCGAAGCGGCCAAAGGCGGACGGTTCGTCGGCGACCTGGTCCGGATCGTCTACTTTTCCGAATACGCCCGGGCCCTGCCCTGGGGGGCGGAAAAGACCAAGCGCCTCATCGACCCTTTCACCGGGGCGTTTGTCTCGCGCATCCCTTGGACCGTGGCGGCGCTGCGGCTTGCCCTGGGCTGCGCCGCGCGCTTCCGCAACGGCGGAGAGGCGGCGCAGGAAGCGGAAGGCATGCTCCGCATCGCCGTCCGTCGAATGGGCCCCCTGCTCCGGGAGCTCCGCGCCGACCCGAAGGCCATCGCCAAACGAGTCGAGCGCGAGCGCGCCAGCTGGGCCGCCTATTACCGCGCTGTGGACATCCTGGAATCATGGCAGGACAAGCCGCGCGGAGCAGCCGTCTCCGACGCCTTGGAAGAAATCCTGGCCCGTTGCCGCGTGGCTTGAGAGCCCGCGCGGCCTTGTCCCCCTGCCCCTGCGCCGGAGGGCTCAGCTCTTCCGCAAATCCGCCACGCACTCGACATGCTGGGTTTGAGGAAACATGTCGAGCGGGACAATCGCCCGAGGCGCATAAAGCCCCCCTTCGCAAAGCCGCTTCAGATCCCGCGCTAAGGTGGCGGGATGGCAGGAGACGTAGAGGATCTGGGCGGGCCGGGCGGCGCGAAGAGCCTCGACGGTCGAGGGCGCGCAACCGACTCGAGGCGGATCAAGGATGATTGTGGAGGCTTCGGGCGTGAAGTCGGCCAGGAGGCGGGGCAGCTTTTCCTCCGCGCTGCCGCGGATGAACTCGCCGTTTTCCGCGCCGCGCCGGGCGGCGTTGAGCCGGGCGGCGCGGACCGCTTGGGCGTCGATCTCGACGCCCGCGAACCGCTCCACCGCCCCCGCAAGCTCCACGGCAAAAAAGCCCACGCCGCAGTACGCGTCGATCAGGAACCGGCTGCCTGCGTCGGCCAGGCGCTCCCGAGCGGTTTCCGCCAGCTTGGGCAGCATGAAGAAGTTGTTCTGGAAAAATGAATCGGGAGGCACGACCCAACCTTCGGGCGGAAGCCGAAGCGCCTTTTTGAGCCCGCTGCGTCGGGGAGGATCGGCCCGCACGCGGCGCAGTTCCTCGTTCAACGCCGGCTCGGCCAAGGCGCACTCCTCCACGTCCACCACCCAGCGGCTTTCCCGGCGCAAAAAACCGACGAACATCCGCTCCTCGGCGCGGCTCCACCAGCTTCGGACCATCAATCGGTTCCGATAGTGGTAAGGGCGCGGGCACG
>JAGHDA010000157.1 GCA_021160185.1 Verrucomicrobiota bacterium | reverse complement strand
GTTCGGAGTGCCGAACCTGATCAAGTTTTTGATCGGCGCGATGATCTTCTGGGACATTCTCTATCGCGCCCAACAGGGGGTGACGCTTTCTTTTCTCGAGGACGTTTGGTCGCGCAACCTGATCAACCTTTTCGTGGCCCCCATCACGCTTGGGGAGTTTACTGCGGCCACTTGCATCGTGGGGCTGATCCGCATCGGCGCGACGTTTTTCGTCCTGGCCGCCTTGGCGCAGATTCTCTACGCCTTCAATATCTTCATGCTGGGGCTGAGCCTGATTCCTTTCTTTGTGAACTTGTTGCTGATGGGGTGGGCCCTGGGAATGATCACCACGGGCCTGATCATCCGTTACGGACAGGCGGCCGAGGCCCTGGCCTGGGGGGTGCCGTTCTTCGTTCAACCCTTCTGCGCGGTGTTTTACCCGGTGGAGACGCTGCCCGCCTGGATCCGGCCTTTTTCCGAGGCGATCCCGGCCACTCATGTGTTCGAAGGGATGCGCGCCGTGATTGCGGGCAAGGGGATGGATTGGGGCGCGCTGGCTGGGGCTTACGGGTTGGCGGCTCTGTATCTCCTGGGAGCGGCGTGGTTCTTCGGCCGGATGTTCCGTTCCGCGCGCGAGAAAGGCCTTCTGGCCAAGCTGGGAACCCAGTAGGCGCGGCGCAAACCGGGCGGCGGGGAAGAAGGACCGCCGCCCCCGCTATGGGAGCCGCGGCTTCATCCCCAGGTTGAATGCCGCAAATGCCAGCCGATCGGCCGCCTCTTCAATCCGCTTTTGCGTCGGCTTGCCCGCGCCGTGTCCCGCTCGGGTTTCAATCCGGATCAGGACCGGCCGCGCCCCTCGATGGTACTCCTGCAAGCGCGCGGCGAATTTGAAACTGTGGGCCGGAACCACCCGGTCGTCATGATCGGCCGTGGTGATCAGCGTGGCCGGATATTCCACGCCGGGACGCAGGTTGTGGTAAGGCGAGTAGGCGTAGAGGGCCTTGAATTCTTCGGGATTTTCCGGCGAGCCGTAGTCCGACTCCCACGCCCAACCGATGGTGAACTTGTTGAAGCGGAGCATGTCCATCACGCCCACCGCCGGAAGGGCCGCGGCGAAAAGGTCCGGCCGCTGCGTCATGCATGCGCCCACCAACAGGCCGCCGTTGCTGCCTCCGGCGATGGCGAGCCGTTCGGGTCGGGTGTATCCGGCGCGGATCAGCCACTCGGCCGCGGCGATGAAATCGTCGAAGACGTTTTGCTTGTTCAACTTGGTCCCGGCCAGATGCCATTGCTCCCCGTATTCGCCGCCGCCGCGGATGTTCGGCACGGCGTAGAGCCCCCCCATTTCCATCCACAGCAGGTTGGCGGGAGAAAAACGCGGGGTGATGCTGATGTCGAATCCGCCGTAACCATAAAGCAGCGTGGGGATGTCGCCGTTTTTCCGGAGGCCCTTTCGGTAGCTCAGGAACATTGGGATGCGCGTGCCGTCTTTGCTTTGGTAAAACACTTGAACGGTTTGGTAATCCTCGGGGCGGAAAGGAGTTTGAGGCCGTCGGAAAACCTCGGCGCGGCCCGAGGGCAGTTCAAGCCGATAAATCGTCGGGGGCGCGGCGAAGCCCGTGAAGCTGAAGAAGCTCTCCTTGTCCGCGCGCTTGCCGCGAAGTCCGGACACCGAGCCGATGCCTGGAAGCTGAATCTCAGCCAGCGGCTTGCCGGACAGATCGAAAATCCGCGCCTCGGCCCGCGCGTCGCGCAGGTAATTGACCAGGAATCGTTTGCCCACCGCGTCCACGCTCTGGATGGTCGCGTCCGTTTGGGCGATGAGCTCCCGCCACCGGGAGCGCTCGGGTCGGCGGGTGTCGATCGCGATCACGCGGCCCCGCGGCGCCTCCAAGTCAGTTCGGAACCAGAAGATCGGCCCGTCGTTGTCGATGAACTCGTAGGCGGCGTCGAAGGCGTCCAGCAACTTGACCGCCGGCGCGTCGGGCTTGTTCAGGTCCTTGTAGTAAACACGCGTTCGGGGATCGGTGCCTTGGGTGATCGTGATGATCAGATAGCGCCCGTCGTCGGTGGCTTCGCCGCTGAAGCCCCACTCCTTTTTGTCTGGGCGATGGTAAACCAACGCGTCTTCAGCCTGGGGCGCGCCAAGGCGATGGAAGCAAAGCTTTTGAAAGTAGTTTGCGCCGGTCAGCTCCTCGCCCTTCTTGGGCTCGTCGAATCGGCTGTAATAGAATCCGGAGCTGTCCGCGGCCCACGACGCGCCGGAGAACTTCACCCAGCGGATGCGGTCCGGCAGATCTTTGCCGGCGTCGATGTCCCGCACGCGCCATTGCTGCCAATCCGAGCCGGCCTCGGCCAAGCCGTAAGCGAGGTATTTGCCGTTGGGGCTGACCGCCACGCCGGAAACCGCCACCGTGCCGTCCGGCGAGAGCTTGTTGGGGTCCAGCAGAACCCGAGCCGGGCCGTTCAGCTTCTCCGCCACGTAGAGCACGCTCTGGTTCTGAAGCCCGTCGTTCTTGAAGAAGAAGTAGCGCCCTCCTTCCTTCCAGGGCACGCCGTATTTCTCGAAGTTCCACAGGGCCTCGAGGCGCTTGCGGATCTTGTCCCGGTAAGGAATGCGGCTCAGGTAGCCGAACGTAAGGCGATTTTGCTCCTCCACCCACGCCTTCACCGCCGGCGAGTCCACATCCTCCAGCCACCGGTAAGGGTCGACCACCATGGTCCCGTGGTAGTTGTCCACCACATTGGTTTTCGGGGTGGTCGGATACGCGGTTCGGGAGACGGCGCGCGGGTTCAAGCTGACGCAGCCCGCCAAAGCTCCCGCCGCGACGGCGGCGAGCGCCAACTGCAATCGGCGGGCCTTTTGCGTGGTTGTTCTCATGAAAGATTTTAGGCTCCTCATTGTTGGAATTTAGTTTCAGCGGGCTGGTTTTCTCAGAAGAAGGAAGGCGGGCGCGGCGAGATCTCGGGAGCTTCTTTGCCGAAACAGCGCCCGATGAACTGCCGGATAAGCTCCAGCTCCTCCCATCCGGCAATCTCGTGCGCCTTGGTAAACTCGCGCCATTCGATCTGCATCCCGGCGTTTCGAAGCCGCTCCACCTGCACGCGCACCGGCGCAATCGGGATCAGCGGATCCCGCGTGCCGTGAGTCATCAGAATCCGTTGTTCCCGCGCGACCGGCGAAAGTTCTCGGATCAGCTCCTCCGCCCCGTGGACATAGCCGCTGACTCCCACGAAGCCGGCCAGTCGGCGCGGATAGCGCGCGGCCGTCTCGATCGTCAGCACGCACCCTTGGGAAAAGCCGAACATCATAACCTGTTCGTGCGGGAAGTCACGCTCCGGCAGCTTGTCCAGAAGCTCGAACAGCAAGCGCCGGCTGCGCTGGACGCCCGGATCCGGGTCCTCATAAATGTCGTACCAGGAATAGCCCCCGTAGTATTCGTCCGGCGCGTTGACCAGCAGATAGTTCAGCCAGGGCAACCCCATCTCCCGCGGCATCCATCGATAGCCCTCGACGCTGTCGCCCAGCCCGTGCAGGACAACCAGCAACCGTCGAGAGCCATGCTCATGAGCCGGAATCAACACCGTTTTGAGCATGCGCCGGATGCTAAGCCGTCCGTCCGCGCCGCGCCAGAGAATTCCCGAGCCGCTTTGCGGCTCCGAGGCGACGCGACATCGAGGGCGGCGATGGGTTGCGGCCGAGAGAAGCCCTCGGCCCGGGGACTTCTAACTCCAGTCGCCAAGCCGCTCCACGTAAGCCGCCGAACCGTCTCGCAGCCAGCCGTCGAGCTGGGCCGGATCCTTCAATTGACGGCCTCGAGCGCGAGGGACGACAAAGAACCTGCACGCAAGCTCCGGCAGCGCCGTCATGTCCCCCCAGAGCTTTTCGTATTGAGCCACCGGGTAGCGGTCCTCCTGGCCGCGGCCCCAGCGTTTTTTGACTTCCTTGATGGTGATGTAGGTGGGCATGCGGGCCGCCACGGCGCGGACCCCTTCGGCCACTTTGTCCGGATCGGCCAGGCTTTCCCGGTCCAGGCCGAACACTTCGAGGAGGCGGTCGATGTCGATCCAGGTGGTCATGGAGTTGTAGTAGCTGAGACGGAACTCGATCGCCTCTTCCGGCATGGCCAGGCCTTCGACCAGGCGGACGCGGCCGTCCACCCGCGCCAGGCCGCCGCCGCGGTCTTCAAGCTGGCGCGGGATGACTTCGAAGCTCAAAGCGGCCTGCTCGAGCGCGTGCCGGCCCAGAAGGGCGGGGTCGACGTCCGCGCCCACCGTGTCGATGTTGTGAAGCATTAGGTATTTGAGCTGGGGGCGTTCGCGGAGCAGGGAAAGGAGGACGCCGTTGCGCAGCATGTTAGGGATTTCGTACCAATGGCCGATGGGGGTGATGCACTGGCCGGGAGCGTTGTCGGTGTAGTCGGCCGCTTCGCCCATCTTCCGCGCCCAGTCCACAAGCGCGGCGTGGAGGCTTTCCGTGACTTTGCGCTGCGGGTCGTCAATGGCTTCGCCCTCGCCTTCTCCCCAGAGAAACCGCAGATCCCGCACGGTGGGGATCATCCGCAGCCCCACGGAGCGTCCTCGGGAAAGAAGCACCGGCCCTTCATAGCCGAAGCAATTCGCGCGGCGCAGGGCGTCCTCGATCGGGCGGTGGGTGAGGTGGCTGGTGGTGAAGACGTGCGGCAACGGCGCGCCCATCTCGCGGGCGATCCGGCGCGTCTTGGCCAAATGGGTTTCCAGGAATGATCGATGTTTGCCGGCCAGCTTGCAGAAGGGATGGAGCGCCTTGACCACGCCCGCGCCTTGGGTCCAACGCGTCCCCGCGCCGGCGGCCAGCGTCACCACCGCCGCTTGGCCGGCTCGAAGCGCCGCTTCGCCCGCCTTGCGGCACTCGGCCGCCTCGCCGCTCTCGGCCTCCTGCCAGCCCAAGGCGTCCACGACGTCCTCCGGCCGCACGTCTTCGATGCGGACATTGGGGGGGAGGCGGTTTTGAGCGAGACCGATGCGCCCGGCGCGCAGATCGGCGCGGATCTGTTCGTGCTGGGCGCGGTCGAAGCCCAGCTCGTCCAGGAGGCTCTGGAGGTCTTTGCCTTTCGCTTCCGAAGCCGCGGGCCGGGGCAGCATCACCTCGAACAGTTCACGGACCGCTCCGGACCACTCGGGCCGGGTCCGGCAGGCGGCGGCAAACCGGTCCAGCTCTGTGCGCTGGGCGGGGGAAAGCTCCTGCCGCTCCCGCCGCAGGAGCCGCGGCAGGGTCAGGGTGTAATAGCCCAGCGGCATCAGAGCCTCCTCGCCCCGCAGCAGCTTCGCTTGCGCGCCCTGTTCGTTGATCGCGAAGTCGTAGACAACCGGATCCATGGCGAAGGGCAGGGCGGTCTCCAGCTCCTTCTTGATTCCGCGCATCAGGGGGCCCATTTCTTCCAGGGCTTCGCCGCGTTTTTCCGGCGCGAAGATGAACCCCATGCCGCCGCCGCTCATGCCGCCGAGCATCCAGAAGCCCCAGAACGCCTCGCCGAACCGGACTCGGGCCGCGTCGATCAACCGTTCAGTGTACAAATTGGTGGCCCACGGAATGATTGTCTGAAGGGGGCCGAAGAAGTTCCGCGTCGTGGCGCGGCCGATGGCGCGGAGATCTCCCCGCCGGAGCGCGGTCAGGATTTCGTCCAGGATGCCCAGGGCTTCCAATCGGGCCCGCCACTGGGGCCCGGAGCGGAGCAGGTACTTCTCGGTCACCATCTCGAGGATGGGGCCGACGTTTTGGGCCATGCCGCCGTGGACCAGGACCAGGCTTTCCTGGAGCCGCCGCCTGGCTTCCCGGGGGGCTTCCTTCTCGCCCAGGATATGGTGCCGGGGCAGGAGGCAGCCGCGGCTGACCCCGTATTCAGGATCGCCCTCCCGGGCGGGCACGCCGGTGATCAACTTGATGCCGGGCCACACCCCGCCGCTGTCCTGCCATCCGCCGCCGCTGCCGCCCAGCCATTCGCCCAGGAGCGCCCGCGCCAGCGCCAACCGCCGCTCCCGCTCGTCCAATCCTCCGGTCAGCGAGCGGGTCTGGCCGGTGGCCCGCATGGCCACGGCCACCAGCGCGGCCAACAGGCTGGTGGAAACCGCCAGGCGGGAGCCTTTGGGGATGTCGTTGACCTTGCTGACCAGCTCGATCCCGCGGCCTTTGCCGCAAAGCCGGGCCAGCAAATCCGGCAACGAACATCCGCTGCCTTCCACGCCTGGAGGAATCAACCCGGCCGCGATCACCGCCGCTTTCAGAAGGCCCAGATAGTCGCGCCCAAAATCAAAAGCCTCCGCCAGATCGCGAATCTCCGCGACGGCTCGCAGGTCCACGCTCACAAGCCGCAGGATCGGCTCGTCGATGACCCGGAAGAAGGCCTCCACCGGCGGCCGCGGCGTCGGGTCCCGCCCATGGACGCCCAGGTCGATCGAGACATTGAGCACCTTGGCCCCTTCGGGGAAATCCATGGCGAGGAAGAAAATGTCGCTCCACCCGCAGTGGGTCAGGTCCATCCGCACCGGGGTCCGCTCCCATAGGATCGGCCGGGCGCCGCCCGCGTCCCTGGCCAGAAGCTCGGGGCGGACCCGCAACGGATGGTCCAACGGATGGCCCATCCGGAACATCCATTGATTGCCGCGGACGGTGCGCACGCTGCGGCGCACCTGGCCCGCCAAGGTGTGGAAGCCCAGACGGTAATAGCTTGCGGCCAAGGCGCTGGAAAGCCCCGCGCTGGGGCCTTCTTCGGCCTGGACTTGGAGGAAAAGCTGAATCGCCTCTTCGAATTGCCCGGCTGCAAGCCTCAGGTAGCCCTCATACGGGATGCGGCCTTGCGGGGACACGCCACGGCGTCCGGGCAGGTGGAAGCGGTGGATCGCGTAGAGGAACAACAGCGCCCGCACTCGGTGGTAGAGGCTTTCGGCCCGGCGTCGGAAGGTTTCCAGCGCGGCGCATTCGGCGAGAAGCTCTTCGGCGGAAAGGCCCTCGCACACCGCCTCGATCGGCGTGTGCCGCGCCGTTTCGTCCGTCGCGGTGATGATGTTGACCAGTCGGGATGCAGCCATGGAGGAGGATCCTTTCGAAGCGCTTTCAGTCCGCCGCTCCGGCGGGAGAGGCGGGGCGAGGGTCCCGCCCGCTCAGCGTTTGGGCCAGAAGGTCGGCGAGTTGGGCGAGCACGAACTCTTTGTCTGTCCCGGCCAGCGCCAGGGCAAGCTGCGCAGTGAACACGCCGTAGCGGACGCCGATGTCGTAGCGACGGCCCCGGACTTCGTAGGCGAGGCATCCCTCCCTTTCGACCAGGCTTGCCAAGGCGTCGGTCAGCCGCACCCGGCGGGGATCTTCGGCCTTCGCCAGCGCCTCCTCCAAAAGCTCGAAGACAGCGGGCGGAAGGGCGTGCATCCCAAAGAAGCAGAGGTAATAGCCCGCCCTCATGCCGGGCACCAGGAGAGTTTGCTCGGCCTCCGTTGGGGTCGGCTTTTCGGCCACGGTCTCGATGTGGAACCAGCCCGGCTTGCCGCGGACCGGATATCCGCCGGCCGCTCCGTAGTAAGGGAGTTTGCTCTCGTGGGTCTGCTGGACGGCCGAGACGGGACGCCCCGCCTCTTCGGCGGCGCGGACCAATTGGGCGGCGCAGCGCTCCTCGGTTTGGCTCAGGTAGAGGTGGTCGCCCACCATCAGAAGGAAAGGCTCCCCGCCGACAAAAGCTTTCGCCGTCGCCGCCGCATGGCCGTAACCCAACGGCTCGGATTGCTCCTGGAAACGGACCCACGAGCGGCAGTCGCCCACCGCCTCCCGATACGCCTCCGCGTCGCCCCGATGCGTGATGACCAGGCATTCCTCGATGCCGGCTGCGGCGGCTTCCTCCGCCAGAATCCGCAAGGCGGACTTCGCCTTGCCGTCCCGGTCGATCAGGGTTTGGAGCGGCAACGTCCGCTGGTCCGGTCCCGCGGCGGTGATGACAGCTTTGCGAATTTTCACGGCGCAGCCTCCTGCTTCACGGCCGCCGATCCTATCGGGCCGGGCCCGCCCGGGTCAAATCTAGTCGGTCGCCCTTAGCGGCGGCCGGCTTGCAGGAGAGCCGCTTTCATGTCGGCCGCGGATTCGGCGCCGCGGGCTTGGAGGCCCGCAGCCTTGCCGTTGGGGAGCGCCGCTGCGAGCCTTGCTCTTTCGGGGGCGGTTCGGATCCGCCGGGCGCGGCTCCCGGCCTTTATCCCGCCTCGGAAGGCGTCAAGAGCGCTTCGATCTCGCCGAATATCTGTCGATCCTCGAACAGGTCCTGAACGATCGATCCCGAGGGAGACTAGCGGCCCTGGCGCGGGCGTTGAAAGGACGTTGTGCCGGCCGGCGGCGGTGGGGATAATCGAGCCCTTGGCAGGAATGAGTTGGAATCCGTTCGTCCGGTTTCCGCGGAGCTCGCTGGCTCTTGCGGCGTTGAGCGCCGCCGCGGCGTTTGCGGCCGCGACTCGTTTGAGCGTGCGGACCGACGCCCGCGTTTTGCTGGAGGCGGACCGGCACCGCTTGGCCGTGCTCGAGAAAGTGGAGCGGTTGATGGGCGGCGAGGAGATCGTCGTGGCGGGCGTGGAGCGCGGGGATCTCTTCTCAAACTCGGGGCTTGCCGCTGTGAGGGAAGCCACAGCCGCGTTCGCCGGGCTTCCGGAAGTCGTGGAGGTCAAAAGCCTCACCAGTTCCTACAAGCCGGTTCGCCAGGGCTGGAGGTTTGAAATGGTCCCGTTGGTTCCTAACAAGCCCTTGAGCCGAAATGAATTGGAAGAGCTGCGCCGATTTTGCCTGAGCCATCCGTTGATCCGGGGCGCGCTGGTCGCCGAGGACGGCCGGGGCGCGCTGCTCACCGCGGCTTTTGATCGCAGGCGCACGACCCCGGCTCGGATTTGCGCGGCGACAGAAAAAGCGCTGAAGCAATTGCGGGAGCGAGGGCTGCGGGTTTGGGCGGGAAGCCTTTCTTTGGCGGAGGAGGAACTGCGCCGGATCGGCCTGCGCGACCTGCGCCGGATCGGGGCGGTCGGCCTCCTCCTGGCCGCCGCGTTGTGTTTGGCGGCGGCGCCGTCTTGGCGGCTGTGGGC
>JAGHDA010000204.1 GCA_021160185.1 Verrucomicrobiota bacterium | reverse complement strand
GGAAGGGGCTGGGGGCCGTTGGGCGGGCCGCCAAGGTAACCAGCTTAGCTTTCCCATCTGTGGCGGGAGAGCTGTTGTTTCGGCTATTTGACTTCGCACAATGTATGTTATGTTGCATTCCTGACTCCGCGCCCCGCGTCCGCGGGGTCGAAGCCCCTTTACCCAAAGCCTTGCTTTCCCTGCCCCGGTTCTGCTCTGATCTCCCGGACTGCGTGAACTACAGTTCGTTTCCCGCAAAACAATGGCCCGATCCAAAGGCTTGAAGAAGAAGGATAGGCGAACCTCCGAGGAGGCGCGATGGCGCGGCCTTCCGCCGCCTCCCCTCCGCGAGGCTTACCGGGCGATGCGCGCCCGGTTCGGACATCAGGGATGGTGGCCCGGCGAAACCCCCTTTGAGATCTGCGTGGGGGCCGTGCTGACACAGAACACGAATTGGGGCAACGTCGAACGCGCCATCGCCCGGCTGAAAGCCGCGGATCTCCTGAGTCCCCAGGCTTTGTATGCGGCGGAATTCGACCGGATAGCCGAAGCGGTTCGTCCGGCGGGGTATTTCCGGATCAAGACGAAGCGATTGAAGGCGTTCGTCCGGGTGTTGGTCGAGGAGCACGGTGGCAATTTGGAGCGGTTATTCGCCGGTCCTGTGGAAGAAGCTCGGCAACGATTGCTCGCTGTCCAAGGGATCGGCCCCGAAACCGCGGACAGCATGCTCCTTTACGCCGGGGGCCGCATGAGCTTTGTGGTTGACGCCTATACGCGCCGGATTTTTGAGCGGCATGAGTGGGCGCCTCGCGGGGCCGACTATGAAACCGTCCGGGCGATTTGCAGCGGCGCGCTGCGGCGGCGCGATTCCGATCGGCAGCTTGATTTGTGGCAAGACTGCCACGCGCAGTTTGTGGCGGTGGGCAAACACTTCTGCCGACCTAGAGACCCTAAATGCGAGGCGTGCCCCCTGGCTGAGTTCCTGCCCCGCCGGAAAGCGGCCGGCAAGGCGGCCGGCGGATCCCGCTGAGCAACAAGCGACCGCGGCGGCTTCCCAGCCTCAATCCGATAGCTTGGGTTTTGCTTCCGTCTTTGGGACAACCTTCCAACTTCCGCACAAAGGATCCCATCTCAGCTCCCGCGCGCCCTGCGGACGCGGGGTCGGCCGAGCGCTCGCATCCCTTTTTCGGCCCACAGGAAAACTTCGGTAAAGCGCGCCGTCTCTCACTGTGTACCGATCATGCCCTTCATAACCCCGAAGCTGCCTCTCGGTGGGCTCAGGCAGTTTTGTCCGCACGAGCCGCCCCTTTTTGAACTTGTACACATCGAGCGCGCCGTAGGAGCCCGAGTCGGCGCAGACGCGCCACGCTGTAATTTCCGGCGCGGGGTCCCGGTCAAGCTGGAAGATCCAGTTTTTTCCAGGCTCCCGTCGCGCGGAGCGTCTGCGCCCCCCAGAAACTCCGGCTCGCTCGGCTTAAGAGAATAGAGGAACAAAGCGTAACTGCCGATCGAGGCGGGATCGCCGGGGCCCGCGGATCCCGCGGACACGGGACATGAGTTTCCCCTGCCGGACTTCCAGCCAAGGGCGGGAGGGATCGCCGGCCAGAGCGGCGCAGATTCCAAGTCCCCACGCCAATCCTCGCCATAGTCGTTTTACCTTCCCTCCTTGCAGAAAGACCGGACGCGCGTTCATTCCGTCAACAGCTTTCCCTTCGGCTCGATGCGGAACGCGAAGGCGTAATCACAAGGCTTTCGGCTCGGGAAGCTTACCTCCAGCCCCCGCTCGCTGAGTTTCCAGCGGATCGGCTCCTCCGAGCCCACCATGGAAACGCGGGCGATTCCGGAGCGCGAAATCGGACGCGCGGAGGAAATGGAGCGAATAAGGAACCGCCCGCTTTTCGGCCAATGGAAGACGAAGGCGTAAAGCGTGTCTCCTTTTCGGGTGAACCGCACGGCGTCCGGCCCCATCTCCCACTTGGTCCGGCGATCGCCCGGGAAATGGAAGCGCGTTCGTCCGCCTTCGCCGTAGACGCGCCAGGGCCGCGTTCCGTAAATCGCCTCGCCGTTGACCCGAAGCCACGCGCCGATCTGCCGCAACGCGCGCGCCTCCTCCTCCCGGATGGTTCCGTCCGGCTTGGGCCCGATGCTGAGCAGCAAGTTGCCGTTTTTGCTCACCACGTCCGTCAACGCCTGCACGAACAATCGCGTGGGCCAAAATCGCGTGTCTTTGACGTAGCACCAACCGTCCAAAGAAAACTTGTCGTCGGTTTGCCACTTGTCCGCGCGGATCTCGTTCAACCCGCGCCGCTCGAAGTCCTCCACCGCCTCGTCCGGCCGCATTGCCCCCCGTTTGTGCGTGATGACCACGCCCTTTCCCCAAGCCCGGCTCTGGGTGTAGTAATAAGCGACCACTTGGTACATCGCGTCTCGAAAATAAGGGACTTTGTACATTCGAAGAGCGTCGGTGACGCCTCCGTCCACGTAGATGTAATCCGGTTGATAATTGTCGATCAGCTCCAATAGGACCGCCTTCCAGTGAGCGGCGTCTTCCGGTCGGGGCGGATCGTTGTCTCCCCGACGACGCCCGTAGAGGCCTTCATATTTCGGGTTCCAATTGTCGTACTCGGGACGGAAGGTGTAATAGCGCCAATGCCGTCCGTAATGGGTGGCGACTCCGGCTTTGAGGCCGAGGCGTCGAGCCGCTGCGATCAATTCTCCCGTCACGTCCCGCCGCGGCCCCATCGCCTTGGCGTTGTAAGGAATCGCCTTGGAATCCCACATAGCGAACCCGTCGTGGTGCACGCCCGCCGCCGCCATATAACGCGCGCCGGATTCCTTGATGAGGCGAGCGAAGGCGTCTGGGTCGAATTTTTCGGCGCGGAACAAAGGGATGAAATCCTTATAGCCGAACTTGTCCAGAGAACCCCACGTCTTAATGTGGTAGCGCTGGATGGGATGTTCCGGAACGTACATCCATCGCGGATACCACTCGGTTTTGTAGGCTGGGACCGAGAATGGAGCCCAATGCATATACACGCCGAATTTGGCGTCCTGATACCACGCGGGCACGCCGTAGCGGACCAGCGACTCGCGGACGGGCTGGAATGTTTCGGCCGCCGCGGCGGTGGCGCGACAAACGCTCCAAAGCGCCAGGCTGGAAACAAGAGCAAAACTCCACGACTTCATGGGCAAAACTTTCCCTCTCTTTTTGGGGCCGCGGCAAGCCGTTTGTTCTTTTCTCGCGCCCTTGGGAAGCGGCTAGAAGAAGCGGGGTTTGTCGGGTTGTTTTGGGCTTCTCGCGGAGTTTAG
>JAGHDA010000323.1 GCA_021160185.1 Verrucomicrobiota bacterium | reverse complement strand
TTCATGGGGGCGCGGGGTTTCCCGGCGTTCGAGTCGGGGGGCGGTTATTCCACAGCGGCCATGATGCGGTCGGTGATGGCTTTGACCAGAGCTTCAGCCTCCGGGTCCGCGTCCGCGCTGTTCACCCTGTCCTTGGTTGGAACCACGCACTGGATGCCGGGGCTCCAGCCGTCGTTGTCGCAGAGCTCCGCTTCTTTGAGACCGTAGCGCGGATCGGGGATGCCCAGATTCTGCTTGATCTTGAGCAGTTCTTTGACTTGGTCGGGGGCAAGGGTTTTCAAAGGTTTCCCAAGCTGGGAGGCCACCCACACGGTGCGGCAATAGGCCTCGAGGATTTCCATCTTGAAATAGGCGTCCTCGACGCTCAGGTGGCTCCATGCCACCGCGCCATGATTGCCCATCAGGATCGTGTTGTGCTCGTCCACCAGATCGGCCACCAGTTGGCCCATTTCCGGCGAGCCGGGCGTCCGGTAGGGAGCGATGGGCACCCGTCCTACAAAGACCTCCAACTCCGGAATCATGCAGGTGGGCGGCTCCACCCCGGCCACCGCATAGGCCGTGGCGTGCGGCGGATGGCAGTGGACCGTGGCGACCGCCTTGGGCTGCCGTTTCATAATTTGGAGGTGCATGAGGATCTCGCTGGTCCTCTTGCGCGATCCGGCGAGCTGGTTGCCTTCCATGTCCACCAGGCAGAGGTCCTCCGGCTTCATGAAACCTTTGGACACCAGGGTAGGGGTGCAGAGAGCCAGATCATTTTTGAGCCGGATCGCAATGTTCCCTCCGTTGCCGTCCACATAAGCGCGCTGCCACATGCGCCGACCGACGTCGCAAATCTGCTCCTTAAGCGCGGCCACTTCCGGAGACTCAAAGTACGCCTGAAGAACTTCCGGCGGGCTCTTCGAGTTGATGTCCTCCGGGATCTTTGGGGAGGGCGGGGCCTTCGCGCCGTTGGAGGATGCCTTGGCGGGCGCTCCGTTGCTCCCTTTCTTCATTGGAAGGAAGCCGTTTTGCGCTTCGCGGAGCAGATCCCTCGCCGAAGGGGTCAAAATGGCATCCTCCGGGATGGAGCCCAGGTCGGCTCCCGCGCGGAGCATCTCTTCAACGTCTTTGGTGGAAATTACGCGTTTCATGGCAACGGCGAGTAGAAGACTTCGTCCATAATGGCCGCGTTGATGGCGTCTACCGGAGTCGGTTGATCGAAGGGCATGGAGGCTTCGCGGCCTTCCACATAGCCGATGGTGTCGCCCATGCCGCCTCCCAAATTATCAAACACAACAGGAGAGGGATCCTTGCTGAGCCCGGAAGGCGGCTGCCGTCCTTGTTGGTAATGGCCGCGCGTGAAAGGGGAGACGATAAGCCAGCGCCCTCCCGTGAAAGCCGGAATGGTTTTGCTCAACGTGACCCGTCCAATGACTCGGCCCAGTTTCATGAAGCGGACTTCTTGGGGGCGGCCGTCGCTCGCCCCGCTTTGTCGACAATGGCTGTAACCATCCACCGCGCCGGGCTCTTGGGGTCTCGGACGGCTTGGCGCGTCGCGGCTCCGTCCGAAGAGATGATGACCATTTGGTGAAGCCCCGCCCCATGGGGGTCAATGGCAACTTGAGGCGCGCCGAAGGCCTTGCCCTCCGCGTCGAGCGGTTGGCATATCAGCAACCGCCACCCATTCAGGCTCGGATGCTTTTTCGTGGCGATTGCGGTTCCTTCGACTCGGGCCAGATACATCGCTCGCTTTCCCTTGGAGTCGCGTCAGTAGATCCGGAGATTGTCCACCATGACGCACCGGCGAACGCGCGTGAACGTTTTCGGATTGGTCACCCCTTCTCCGGTGGGAGTGGCGATCGAATAACTCATGTAACCTTCGCCTCCCAGGCCGAGGCCGGCCATGCAGGGGCCGTTCTTGATGAAAAGCGCGGTGTCGAGCGCGCGGCCCATTGCGGTCATGTGCTCCACGTTGTTCGAATGGATAATGGAGGTGTGCCGGTAGCCCCGTTCGGCCTTGAGCGCCTCTCGAATGCCTTCCTCCACGTCGCGAACCCGCACGATAGGGATAAACGGCATCATTTGTTCCTCGAAGACGAACGGGTGGTTTGCCTCGGTTTCCGCGAAGAGGAGCTCCGTTCCGTTCGGCACAGAGACTCCGGCGGCTTGAGCCAGCACAGTCGCGTCTTTGCCGATGAATTCCTTGTTGACGACGGGCTCAGCCCCGCCGTCCTGGCCTTCTTTGAAAGTGAACGCGGCCTTGGTCAAGGCGTCGAGCTGGCCGGGCGTGAGGCGAACCGCTCCATGACGCTCCATCTCGGCCATCAGCTTGTCGGCCACGTTGTCCAGCGCGAAGACTTCTTTCTCGCCCACGCAAAGGAGGTTGTTGTCGTAGGCCGCGCCGCGGATGATGTCTCGCGCCGCCCGGCTCAGGTTGGCGGTGTCGTCCACCAGCACCGGCGGGTTGCCGGGGCCGGCGCAGATGGCGCGCTTGCCGGTTTGCATGGCGGCCTTGACCACGCCGGGGCCGCCGGTGACGCACAGCAGCCGCACCGCTTCGTGAGCGCAGATGGCTTGGAAGGATTCAAGGGTGGGGTTCTCAATCACGCAGGCGATATTGTCGATGCCCACTTCCCGGTAGATGGCTTCGTTGAACGTCTGCGCCGCGAGGACGGCGCATCGGGCCGCCTTGGGGTGGGGGTTGAACACCGCCGCGTTGCCGGCGGCGACCATATTGACGATGTTCCCCGCGATCGTGGGGATGGAATGCGTCATCGGCGTCACGGCCCCGATGACGCCAAAGGGGGTGTATTCTTCCAGGGTGATCCCGTGGTCGCCGCTCAATCCGTCCGGGCGCAGCCATTCGACGCCCGGGACCAGCTTGATGACCTGAAGCTTTTCGATCTTGTGATCGAGCCGCCCGATCTTGGTTTCTTCCAGCTCCATCCGCGCCCACTCGGCGGCGTTGGCCTCGCACAGCTCCTTGACGATGGCGACGATCTTGCGGCGGCCTTCAAGGCCTTTTTCCTGAAGCTGGCGAAAGGCCGCCGAGGCCGCTTCGCACGCTTCATTGGCGTCGGTGAAGACGCCCCGGCGGCGGCCCGCGGCGGCGGCCCGCGGCGGCGCGGGCGAAGGGGGACTTGCAGCGGCCTTGGCGGGGGAGGGCGCGGTCGCTCCGTCAGTTTTGAGCCGCAACCCTGGTTGGACTTGGGCCAACCGCGCAACCACTTCGGCTACGACTTCCTGGATCAATTGTTCATTCATGGAGCCGTCTGTTGTTTGGCTTTGTTGTTTTCGCTCCCCGGCCGGGCGCGGCGGGGCGCGCCGCTCGCGGCCTACGGCTTAGCTTCCCGGCTTGCGCTGTAGATCTGCCTGCCCAGCACTTCCACGGCGTCCACAATGCCCACCACCACGGCGTCCACCGGGGCGCTTTTGAGTCCGGGCGCCAGGCGGGCCGAGCTGCCTTGGCTGAACATCACCATTTCACCCTCGCCTGCGCCCACGCTGTCCACGGCCACGATGGTGTTCACCCCGGGGCGGAAGCGGGTTGGATCTTTTTCGTCTACCAGCATCGGCCGCAGCAGGAGGAGCTTGCGCCCCAGCATCGAGGCGTCCTTTTTGGTGGCGACTACCGAGCCTTCTACGCGGGCCAGGAACATCGCTTGCGGTTCTCCTTGGCGGGTCGGCGGTTACTTGGCGCCGGATTTCTTGGGCAGCACCACTTCCACTTCCTGATGGGGTCGGGCGATGACATGGACGCTGACCAGTTCGCCGCCGATGGCCTTGACGGCTTGAGCTCCGGCGTCCGTCGCCGCTTTCACCGCGGCCACATCTCCCACCACCACGGCCGTCACGTACCCGCTGCCCAGGGCCTTCATGGGGCCCGCCAGTTCGACGTTGGCCGCTTTGAGCATTGCGTCCGTTCCCTCCACCAGGGCCACCAACCCGCGCGTTTCCAATAGTCCGATGGCTTGTGCCATAGCGATTGCCTCCGTTTTGTTGCTTACCGTTCCGTTTCCAAAAGCCGTTTTGCTTCCCGCGCCACCACCAACTCCTCGTTTGTGGGCACGACCAAGACCTTCACCGGCGAATCGTCCGGGCTGATCACAGCCTCCACGGCCCGGGCCGCGGCGTTGCGGTCCGGATCCACCCGGATGCCCAGCCCGTCCAGGTCGCGGCATACCGCCTCGCGGATCAAAGGCTGGTTTTCGCCGATGCCCGCGGTGAACACCAGGGCGTCCGCCCCGTTGAGCATCACCAGATAAGCCCCGATCCACCGCCGGATTTCATGGACAAACACCTCGATCGCCAGCTTGGCTTGGGAATCGCCCTTGCTGGCTGCGGCGAGCGTTTCGCGCAGATCATTCGAGACGCCCGAAAGGCCTTTCAATCCGGCTTCCCGGCAAAGCTGCCGCTCCGCTTCCTCCAGGCTCAACCCGGCTCGGCGCATCATGAACGTAAAGGCGAACACGTCCAGGTCGCCCACTCGGTTGTTGTGAGGCAGGCCGGATTGGGGGCTGAAGCCCATGCTGTTGCCCACCGCCGCGCCGTTGCGGATTCCCGTAATCGAGGAGCTGCCGCCCAGATGGCACGAGATGACCCGCAGCGGCGGATCGTTCACCGGCGTGCGGCCCCCGTCCGCATAAAGCCGCTTTGCGCGTTCGGCCACGTCCGGACGGCCAAGGAGTTCGGCGGAGCGCTCGGCGATGTATTTGTGGCTGGCTCCGTGGAAGCCGTGCCGCCGGACGCCGGCTTCGCGCCAGGAAGGCGGCACGCCGTATTCCATGGCCGCTTGCGGGGCCCAGCGGTAAAAGGCCGTCTCGAACAGGCCGATGAGGGGCACGCCCGGCATCCGCTCTGCGAACCGGCGGATGCCTGCGATGTAGGGCGGGTTGTGCGCCGGCGCCGCCGAGTTCATGGCTTCCATGGCCCTGAGGACGCCTTCATCCAAGCGCACGCAGCCGCTGACGCCTTCCGCCAAGACCGTTTTGAAGCCTACCGCGTCGATGTCTTTGGGGCCTTGCGCCGCTCCCGCTTCGGCCAGGGCGCGCAGACAGCCCTCAATGGCCTGGCTGTAATCCTCCACCCGCTCGAAGCCGCCTTTGTGGAGGAGCCGCTCTTCCTCCCCCTCGAAGCGGTAAAGCCGCCACTTGAGCGAGGTGGATCCGATGTTGGCGACGAGAATCTTCATCTGCGTCGGCTGCCGCCGAGGAGGCAGGCAAGCTTCGGGCCGCCTTGCCTCTTCCGAGCGGTCACGCGGTTATTGGGCAAGCCATTTGCCCAGCCCCGCCACGCCTTCGTGCGGGCGCGGAATGACCTGGACGCTGATGACCTGGCCCACCTGCGAAGCCGCCGCCGCTCCGGCGTCGGTGGCCGCTTTGACCGCCGCCACGTCGCCCCGGAAGAATGAGGTCACGTACCCGGCGCCGACCTTTTCCCAGCCCATAAGGGTCACGTTGGCGGCCTTAAGGGCTGCGTCGGTGGCTTCCAGCAGGGCGCAGAGCCCTTTGCATTCGATCATGCCGATTGCTTGTTGAACCATGGCAATATGTCTCCGAAACAGGATTCAGAATGGATTCTTCGGCGCGCCGCTTATTTGCCGCCCTTGCCCGAGCCCACAAAGGACTTGAGCAGGTCCTCATGGGGTCGAGGGATGATGTGAGAGCTGATCAGCTCGCCCACGCGTCCCGCGGCCCGAGCGCCGGCGTCCACAGCGGCTTTCACGCTGCCCACGTCGCCTTGGACCAGCACAGTGATGTAGCCCCCTCCGATGGGGACGGTTTTTGTCAGGGAAACGTTGGCCGCCTTGACCATCGCGTCGCTGGCCTCCACGGCCCCCACGTACCCTTGAGTTTCAATCATGCCTAGTGCCTCGCTCATATGCAGTGCCTCCTGGGTTTAAAAAAACGGAATTCAGCTCTCTTGCCGCACCAATTCGCACGGCGTGTCCGGCAGCAGGTGACAGGCGTTGCCCTCGTCCGTGTCGATATGCGCCTCCAGCCGCGCCCCTTTGCTTACGCGGACCAACATGTTTTCCAATGTCAGCGCGCACGGCCCGCCTACGCGCAGTTTCATGTATTCCCCGTCTTTCACGCCGTAGAACGCCGCGTCTTCCGGCCCCATGTGCACGTGGCGCATCGCCCGGATCACGCCTTCTTCCATCCGGAAGAAGCCGGCCGGACCCATCAGCATGCATCCTGGCGTGCCTTGGATGTCGCCCGAAAGCCGCAGCGGCGCGTCGAATCCCAGCGCGATTGCGTCGGTGTACGCCAACTCGACCTGGTTGATGCTCCGGCAGGGGCCCAGAATACGGAGGTTGGAAATGACCCGGCTTCTGGGGCCGATGAGAGTGAGGGTTTCCCGCGCGGCAAACTGGCCTTCTTGGTAAAGCCAGCGGTAGACCGAAAGCTGGCGCCCTTTGCCAAACAACGCCTCCACGGCTTCCTGAGTCAGATGGCAATGACGGGCGCTTACGTTGACCACCAGCGGATTCGGCGCTTGAGCCGCCCGCGGCAGCGGCTTGCCAAGACGCGCGTAGACAACCTGCCGAACGAGGTGTTCGACCGCGGCCCGCTGAAGCTTTGGCGCTTGGACTGCCATGTATCGAGCCCTCTTTTACCAGAAAGTCGGGCTGAGAGTCAACCAAATTCTTGCAAAATCTTTCAAAATCTTTCACACTTTCTCTTCGATGCAGCCGGAGGAACGGCAGAAGCGGATCGAAACCTACCTTCAGCAAGCCGAATTCGCCTCGCTTGAGGAACTGGCCGCTCATCTGGGCGTTTCGGTTTCCACGGTGCGCCGGGATTTGGCCGTGCTGGAGGGGAAGGGAAACATTCGGCGCACTTACGGGGGCGCGCGCTTGCTCAATCCTCAGTCCGAGGAGTTTATCTTTGCCCGGCGGGACACGCGGCAGTTGGAAGAAAAAGAGGCCATCGGCCGGCGGGCCGCGATGTTGGCGCAACCGGGCCAGACGTTGATCGTGGACGCCGGGAGCACCGCCTACCATGTGGCCCGCCATTTGGGAGCGCTGCGTCCGCAGATCATCACCAACTCGCTTCCGGTGGCCAACTTGTTCGCCTCCACACCGGCGGTGGAGCTCATTCTCACCGGCGGGGTTGTCTACCCGCGGCTGGGGGTGATGCTCGGGCCTGTGGCGGTGGAGGCTTTGGGCAAGATGCATGCGGAAGTTGCGTTTATGGGGGCCGGCGGCATGACCTTCGAGGGAGTGACTAATTCCCATGCCCTCCTCATCGAGGTGCAGCGCGCCATGCTGCGCGCCGCCGACCGCGTGGTGTTGTGCGTGGATCACACCAAGTTGGGGCGGCGCTCGGTGGCGTTTCTTTGCGAGCCGGAGAAGATCGACGCGGTAGTGACCGACGAAGCCGCGCCGCTGGAGGTGGTGGAGGGCCTTCGGGATCGAGGGATCGAGGTTTGTCTTGCCCCTTTGAATCTGAGGGCGCCGGCTCGCCGCGCTGCGGGCGCGGGGAGCTGATCTTGTGGGAAGAGGCGGGAAGAAAGAAGCTATGCCTGAGGAATTCCAGTCGCAATGGGACTTCGGCGATCTCTTCGAATACGCTCGGTCTCGGAAGGTGTATACGGTCGGGGAGCTGACGGGCAAGGTCCGCCGGTTGCTGGAGGATCAGTTCGGCCGGGTCCGGGTCCGCGGGGAAGTGGGCGGCCTTCGGAAGCAAAGTTCCGGCCACTGGTATTTCGCCTTGAAAGACGCCGCGGCCCAGATTGCCTGCGTGATGTTTCGGGCGGACGCGGAGGCCAACCGCGCCGTCTGGCCCCATCTTACGGAGGGGGCGGAGATTGTAGTCGAGGGCGATCTGACGGTTTATGAACGGCGGGGGCAGTATCAGCTTCTGGTCCGGAAAGTCGAGCTCTGCGGAGCGGGCGCGCTTCAGGCCGCGTTTGAAAAGCTCAAAGCCCGGCTCCAGGCCGAAGGGCTTTTCGATGCGGCGCGAAAGAGGCCGATTCCCGGGAAAATTCTCAGGGTGGGACTGGCCACTTCGCCTTCCGGGGCGGCGATCCGAGACTTTCTCCAGGTGGTGGCGCGGCGTTTTCCCCTCCTGGAGATCACGTTTATTCCTTGCCGGGTTCAAGGGGAGGGCGCGGCGCGCGAGATTGCGGCTGCGATTGAGGCGTTGAACCGGTGGGCGAAAACCGCTCTGGAAGGCCGCGCGCCGGAGGTGATCGTGGTGACCCGAGGCGGCGGAAGCCTAGAGGATCTATGGGCTTTCAACGAGGAGCCGACGGCCCGAGCGGTGGCCGCTTCGGCGGTTCCGGTCATTTCCGCGGTGGGCCATGAAATCGACTTTACCCTGAGCGATTTTGCCGCCGACCTGCGCGCCCCCACGCCAAGCGCCGCGGCGGAGTTGGTCACCGAATGGGGATGGCGCGCCGGGCAATTTGTGGGAACGGCCTTGCCGCGGCTGGAGGAGCTGGCGCGGCGGCGTGTGGAACGGCTTGCTTCTCAGGCGGCGCGGGAAGCGGCGCGCCTGGCGCGGCTCCATCCCCGCCGTCGCTTTGAGTTGAGGGAACAGCGTTTGGACGAGTTGCGCGCCGCGCTTCGCCGCGCGGCAAAGGTGCCGCTGCGGGAATTCCGCGCGCGCGCGCAGTTCTTGCGCCATCGTCTGGAGCGGCGGCATCCACAGGAGGCGCTGGCGCGGAGCGAGGCCCGTTTGCGCGACCTTCGCTCAGCGCTCCTTCGCGCAGCCGAGCGGGCTTTCGAGGCGCGCCGGATCGCGTTCGAGAAGAGGGCTCAGCGGCTTGAGCTCCTTTCGCCTGAGACCATCCTGGCTCGCGGCTATTCGATTACGATGGAGGCTGAGACGGGCCGCATCCTCCGCGTCCCCGACCAGACGAGCGCGGGCAGGAGGCTCAAAACGCGTCTTGCGGGCGGCTTTCTCTGGAGTCGGGTGGAGCGGCCCTCGAACGGCGAGGAGCCCGAGGCTGAAAGTTCTGCCGACTGAGCCGCGGCGCAAGGGCTGTCGGCTTCGGGGGCGGCGCGAAAAACGGTCTCAAAAGTGGTTTAATCTTCGGCGTTTCGCCAAATCCGGCGTGACTGACCGCTTCTTCCGGGGTTAGCTTCGGACAAGGGATGAACCGCGAAACCATCGACGCATGGGCGGAACGGGCGACGGCGATCTTGCTCCTGCTCGCCGTGGTGTTCGGCGTGGTCGGGTTAGGGGCAGTGCGGCCGCGCGAGTTTGCCGTGGTGGAGTTTCTGATTATCGCGGCGACGGGGTTGTGGATCTTGCGGTTGGTGTTGGGCGGGGTGCGCCGCCTTTTGTGGCCCTCGGTTATGGTGCCTCTTCTGCTTTTCGTGGTGTACGCGGGCATCAGGTATTGGACGGCCGAGGTTGAGTACCCCGCTCGGAAAGAGTTTGTTCGCATTCTGACCTACTCTTGGTTCTTCATCCTGGCCGTCAATAATCTCCACCGCCAGGAGACGATGCGATGGACGGCGGCTGTTCTGATCGGGCTGGCCACGGCGGAGGCCCTTTACGCTGTGTATCAGTTCATCAAGGGAACCGACTATGTGCTGTGGTTTCTCCGGCCGGAAAACTATCGCGGGCGCGGCTCCGGCACGTACATCTGCCCGAACCATTTGGCCGGGTTTCTGGAGATGCAATTGCCGCTGGCTCTGGGGCTTCTCTTCTTCGGTCGGCTCAAGGACTTGGGCCGCGTGGTCGCCGGCTACGCCGCGGCGGCTTCGCTGGCCGGCGTTACAGTGACGCTTTCCAGAGGCGGCTGGGCGGCCTCGGCGTTCATCGTGGCGGCATTTTTCGGCGTGATGCTTCGCTACCGCGCCCAACGAAAGGCGGTGCTGGCGGCGATCGCGGTCGCTCTCCTCATCGGCGGCGGGGCGATTTATAAGCTGGTTACATTGAAAGAGTCCCGATTCAAGCGGCGGATTGAGCATGTCATGAAGCCGGGCCATAAAGACGACGCCTCAATCCGTCTGCGCCTGGCCGCCGCGGCCGCCCGGATGTGGTTGGACCATCCTTGGTTCGGCGTGGGGCCGGGCCATTTCGACGTTTATTTTCCCCAGTATCGCCCCAAGCAGGTTCAATCCCGACCGATTTGGGCCCACAACGACTACCTGAACCTGCTGACCGACCTGGGTTTGGTCGGCGGGCTTTTGGCCGGATGGGGGATCGGCGCGTTGGGATTGGGGGCTTGGCGGACATGGAAGTACGTCAAGCGCAGCAAGGAAGGGCTCACGTGGAAGCGGAGCGATCGGGCGGCGTTGGTGCTCGGTTTCGGGGGAGGCCTGTGCGCTTTGGCTATCCACTCATGGGTTGACTTCAACCTGCATATTCCCGCCAACGCGATGACGGCCGCGCTGTTCGCCGCGGGGTTGGCGGCCCATCAGCGTTTCGCCACCTCCAAGGTGTGGACCTCGGCGGCGTGGCGGGTTCATTGGGCGATGGGGCTCGCCGGGCTCCTATTCGCCGCCTATGCGGCTCCGGAGGCGATCCGCAGTTGGCGGGAGGCGTTCTGGACAGAGCGGGGGATGCAAGCCAAGGCCCTGGAGGAGCAGATCCGGAGCTTTCAGCGCGCGATCGAGGTCGAGCCGAAGAACGCCGAGCTTGTCGGCAAATTGGGTGAGGTTTACCGATTGACAAGTTGGGAAGGAGGAGACGGTTGGCGGTGGCTTGCTCAGGAGGCGTTGAAGTGGTTTTCCCGCGCCCGCGAGCTGAATCCGTTGGATCCGCATTGGTGGATCCGGTGTGGAATGTGCCTGGATTGGCTGGGGCGGACCGGCGAGGCGGATTCCCATTTCGCCAAGGCTGTGGAGCTGGACCCCAACAGCTATTACGCCACAATGATGATAGGATGGCATGAAATGCAGAAAGAAAATTGGTCTGAAGCAATACGATGGTTTGAGCGCTCTTTGGAGATCAAGCCTTGGGAAAACTGGCTGGCGCGCAACTACTTGCGAATTTCGACCGAGCGCCTGAAGGAAGAGGCGTCTTGGGGGTCTCCTGCTTCGAAGGAGGCAAAAAATCAACAAAAGTAGAGATCGTTTTTTCGTTTGCTTTTGGGTTGACGGGATGCGCCGCAAGAAGGAAACTGGCCACGCAATGAAACGAGCGAGGCGGAACAGCCTGATTTTTTTGCGGTTTTGCGGTTGACAGAATCGCGCGTTCCCGGTAAAAGAGAAGGCAGTTCGGTGAAAAACTCGCGAAAGGTACGAACGTCCGCTGTGGAGGAAGCCGATTTATGAAGACGTTGGTTACATGTGCCGGTCTGGCGGTCGTTGGAGCCCTGACTGCGAATGCGCAGACGATAGGGGAGCCATCGATGTCGAAGCTTTGGAGCGTTTCGGCCAAGCTTCGCGGATTCTACGATGACAACTACAACACTGCGAAGTCCGATCCGGCTCCGGGTTATCCCCATAAGCAGCATAGCTGG
>JAGHDA010000387.1 GCA_021160185.1 Verrucomicrobiota bacterium | reverse complement strand
GCCATGCTTGCGCCCGTGGCGAAGGCGGTGCGGATCAAGGATCTTCCAGAGAGTGAGCGGCCGCGGGAGCCGGTCCGCAGAAGGATGGCGATCAGCTCGGCGTTGCTGAGGGCCTCCGGGCCTCGTTCCAGAAGACGCTCCCGCGGCCGCTCACTCTCTGGAAGATCCTTGATCCGCACCGCCTTCGCCACGGGCGCAAGCATGGCCGAGAGCGCTCCTCATGAGAAGCCCAAACCGCCTCGAAGGGAGGCTCTCGTTCGGCTTTTTCTTCGGGTCCTGGCGTTTTCGTTTGCTCTTCCGCCGCCGAGGGGAAGATGACTGGAAAGGCGTGTTTTTTGCGTTTTTCCTTCCGAGGCGCTATCCCAGGCGCTTTCTCCCAAGGCGGTTGGGCGGGGTCTCTTTCCTTGATCCTTTGCGTCCGGCTCGGCTATTCTTTGCAGCATGGCGGATTTCTTTCAAACCGGCGCCATCGCGACGCTGCATCGGTTGGGACGCCGGGACGTGAACCGTTTGGAAGGGGAGCTGGAGGAGATCGCGCGTTATTCGCCCATCGCGTTGGTGTTGCCTTGCCATGTGAACGAGCTGCGGAGCCCCGCTCTTCGGCACATCATCCATGAGTTGAAGCAGGTCAAGTATCTGAAACAGATCGTGGTCGGGATCGACGGCGCGAGCGCGGCGGACTGGCGCAAGGCGAAGAAAGTCTTCGGCGAACTGCCCCAGAAACCGACGCTGCTTTGGAATGACGGCCCCCGGATGCAGCGGCTTTACGAGAAACTCAAGGCGGCGGATCTTCACATCGGCAGCCCTGGCAAGGGGCGTAATTTGTGGATCTGCTTCGGCTATGTTATCGCTTCCGGCCAGGCCAAGGTGATCGCCGCTCACGACACGGATATCACCACATACACCCGGGAACTTCTCGCCAGATTGGTCTACCCGGTGGCCCACACAAGCATGGGGTTTGACTTTTGCAAGGGTTACTACCCCCGGTTTACCGATCGCCTTAACGGAAGAGTGATGCGGCTGATGCTGACGCCGTTGATCCGCTCTCTGCTTGGCATTGTGGGACCGCAGCCTTACTTAGTGTACCTGGACACGTTCCGTTATCCGCTGGCCGGGGAAGTCGCCCTTACGGTGGACATTGCCCGGAGGATGCGGCTGCCTTATGACTGGGGAGTGGAGATCGGCGTGTTGGCCGAAGTGTTTCGGAACACGGCGCCCCGGGCCATCTGCCAGTCCGAGCTGTGCGAGAACTACGACCACAAGCACCAGGATATTTCCTCGCGCGATTCCTCCAAGGGCTTGAACAAGATGGCGGTTGACGTGGCGAAGTCCATTTTCCGCACGATGGCGGCCGAGGGCATCCGGTTGGACACGGGATTGTTCGACACCTTGCTTAGCGCTTACGTGCGCCGCGCCGAGGATACGGTCCGGCATTACGGGGCGGACGCGGCGATCAACGGGCTCAAGTTCGACCGGCACGAGGAAGAAGTCGCCGTGCACACCTTCGCCAGGAGCATCCGCACGGCGGCGCGCGCTTTTTTGGAGGATCCGCTCGGGACGCCGCCGATTCCCAATTGGAACCGGGTTCGCTCCGCCCTGCCGCGGTTTTTCGACGACCTGAGAGACGCGGTCCACAAGGACAACCGGGCCAAATAGCGGCCGCTCTCAGCGGCGGGCGAGGCCGCGGGAAGGCGGAGCGGAAGCCGCGCGCCGCGGGCTTTGGGCGCGGGAAACGATTTCAATAACCGCCTGGCGGAGAATCGCTTCGGGCGCGGTCCGGCTGCTCACGAGCCGCAGGTTGGCTTCCAGGAGCCGCTCCATCGCCTCGATCAACTCCCGGCGGGTGTAGCGGGCGGACTGTTCCAACGCCTTGCGCGCGGCGTAGGGGTGCATCCGAGCCGGGTTAAACCGGCGGTCTTCGGGATACTCGTCCGGATCGACCCGGGCCAAAGCCGCTTCCAACGCGCCGCGCCCGCTTTGCGGGGAGAGCCGGAGCGAGACCGCCAGATCCTTCATCAGCAGCATCGTCCGCACTTTGTTGATGAGCCCGTAGAGCAAGCCGATCGGGCTTTTCTCCCGGGAAAAAGCGGCCAGCCAAAGCTCTTCGTCCAAAGCCTTCAGAGCGGCGGCTGTGTCCCGGTTTCCTACAGCTTCGGCCAGCGCGAACGCCTCGGCGTAACGTCCCCGGGTTGCAATGGCCTCTACGTGTTCCTTTCGGATGGTCTTTTCTCCCGCGTAAACCGCGGTTTTTTCCAGCTCCGCGTCCAGCAGCCCGGGATTCGGCCCCACCAGGCCGATGAATTCGATCAGGGCTTCCTCGGTCATCTTCAACCCGCGCGCGCCGAGACGGCGGCGGACGTGCTGAACGGCTTCGGCTTCCCAATTCCGCGTGTTGGGGCCGAACCCTTTGACCTCGACCGTTTCGGCCGTTTTCGCCAGGCGTTTCCAGGGGGCGCGGCGCTTATCCGGCTGGACCACGGTGAGCAGCGCGCGCTGAGACGGCGGCAAGCCCGCTTCGAATTGTTCGAGCAAGGCGTCCAGCGCCGAAGCCGTCGCCTTGGCCTGGGCGGCTCGGGAATTCCCGAAGAAGGAGCAGCCTTTGATCCACAGAATCTTCCGGGCGGCGAAAAGGGAAAGCCCGGCCAGGCTCCGGATGGCGCGGCGGACGGCTTCTGCGGCCTCTTCCGCGTTGGCCTTGTCGCCGTCCACGACTTCAGCCTCCGCGTCCGGCCATTCCGTCCGCCAGGCTTCGAAGAGAGCGCGGCCTTCTTCCTGAACCAGGTAGGGGTCGTCGCCCGCGATCACCGTGAGCCTGCCTGCGCCGCCTTTGCGTTTCGCCTCCGGTTTCATTTCCGCCCGATCCGGCGCGCTTGGGGTCAAGCCTCTTCAGAACAGCGGGTTTTCCTCCTCCTCATCGTCGTCCTCGTCCTGGTTTTGACTGGCTGCCAGCTCCTTGGACATGTCTTCGACTTCGTCGAACAGGCTCCGCGTCACGTAGATAGGTTTGCCGTGGGCGACGGCCAAGGCGATGCTGTCGCTGGGGCGGGCGTCCAGTTCCACGATCTTGCGGCCCAGTTCGTTTTTCTGTTGGAGGATCAGGCGGGCGTAGTAGGTCGAGTGCTTCAGTTCGGTGATCACCACGCGCTCGACGGTGATCCCGAAAGCGCGGAAGACGCTGTTCATCAGGTCGTGCGTCAAAGGGCGCTCTTTGGGGGTTTTCTGGATGAACATGCCGATGATTGCCCCCATGGCGTGTTCGACCTGGATGGCGAAGACCTTTTCCTCATTCCCTAGGAAGATGGCCGCCCCTGCCGTGGTCGGGATGATCGCGCGGATTTGTACGGGCACCACTTCGTTCTGCATAGGGCCAATGTAAACGGAGCGATTCAAATGACAAGCTCGCCCGCTGCTGAATCGGCGCGCGGCGAAGAAACGGGCGGGCGAGGGGAGGCTCGGCAAGCCGCCGCTCAGTACACAATGAGCTTGCCCGTGGCGTGGTTCTGGAGCCAGTAAACGTCCGGGTTGTCGCTCCCGAGACCGTTCAGCAAAGCGGGGCCCCCGCCCGAAACGGGCTGGAAGGTTTCCCTGTTTTTCCAGCGCTTCACAATCGCGTGACCATCGGCGAAGGCCACGCCCGCCCCGCCGTTGTGATAAGCGGCAGGAGAGTCCACCGCGGCGTTGCGTCCGGCGCGGCCGATCAGGTTCACGGTGAACATCCCGTCGTTAATGCTGTCGAACCGCTCGTCAATGAGAACCCACAAGCCTGAAGGCGGAGGCATCAGGAAATCGGTGATCTTCCGGTAGATTCGGTAATGCGGCCTGCGCGCGTCCTGGAGCGGCTGCTCCCCGCGGTAGTTCATCCAGCAGTTCATCGAAACGCTTCGGACACGCGGGTATTCCCGCCCCCCAATCTTCACGAAGCTTGGGTCCGCGGGGCACCGGAACAAAACCGGCGACGCTACGTAAGGACCGATCTGAGCGAATTCCGGACTGACCAGGTAGAGCGTGTTGGTGTTGTCCGGACTCCGGCTCATGTCCAGCCAACCCGAAATCCACCGGTCCGGTCCGGCAAACGCGCCGGGCTTGACCGCCGGCAGGCGGCCCTCGTTGTCGTCCGCGTACATCATCCAGGCGAGCTGCAACTGCTGCATGTTCCGGAGACACCGAATCGCAAGGGCCTGATTCCGGGAACGATTGATCGCCGGAATAAGCAGCGTCAGGAGCAAAGCCACAATGGCCGTCACCGCCAGAAGCTCCGTCAGAGTGAAAGCAAGACCGCTCCTCTGCCGTTTCGCCGGAAAAACGGCGTGTCGCATTTCCGTTGGAGCGGCCCCTTTCATCACTTAGGATGCAAGACCACTATATCCTTTCCTCAAGGTCATGGCAAACTTTCTTTTCGCTTTCAGTAAAAGAATCTTTTTGACGGCACATAGCCGCCCGCCCTTTCGGGGAAGACATCAACCCCCCGCTTCCACCGCGCCCGGCGGCCGAAGCGGGGGCGCTTGCTCGTGAGAGGCTTTTGGCTCGAGCGTTCGCCGGACGCTATCGGATCCGCAGCTCGACGGGCAATTCAACCTTCAATCCTTTTTCGGGGCCGACCACCAGATTGGTCGCCTCGTAGGGAAGGGTAAGTTGATGGACGCCTCGGGAAAGCTTGCCCGTAGTTTGGATTCTGCAAAGGACGACCTTCCCGGCCTTGAGCGTCAATTCCGCCGGCGCCCGCACGCCCCGAGGCGGCGGGCCGGCCGCCTTGAGCGTGTAATCCAAGTCCGAATCGTTGCGGATTTGCAAATAGGCGCTGCCCTTTCTCGGGACTGCGAATTGGGGGTTGATAACGCTCACAGAGCGTTGGAAGATGGGGCGGAGCCATTCGGCTTTCCCGTAGATGGCGTGCCAGTCAAAAGCCGCGGTTCGCCGCGCGATCAAGGCTTCCTTGATCGCCCCCGCGCTGCGGGTCTTGGCAAAAACGAGGGTGATCGGCCGCCGGTCTCCATGAGGCAGGTCGTAATCCAACGCCACCGGCGGATGGATGTCGGAATTGGCCAAGGGAGCAAGGTTTTTCTCCAGCGCCCACCGGAGGACGGCGGGGTACATATCGCGATGGTTCACCACTTCGATTCCCGTGAGCAGCCCTTTTTCGAGAAGCTCGGTATGCTCCGGATACCAGCGCGCCACACCGTCCGGTTGTTGTCCGGTCCAGCCTGGGTGGTTCCAGAAAACCACGCCGCCCTGGCGAACGGCGGTTTCCACCGCTTTGCGCCAGTCGCGCTGGTCCAGGGCGTTCGCGTCGGTGATGAAGATGGCGTTGAGATGACCCGGAGGCATGCTGCGGGTGATCTCCGCGCCGGGAATCACGATGATTCCCAGCTGATCGCCCGCCGGCTTCGCAATAAGGTAAGCTCGGTTTCGGTTGGTCGAGACGTCGGCTTTGTGGGGCTGATACTCCACATGATCCGTCAAGGCGATCGCATCCAGGCCCTCGCGCCAGGCCTCTTCCACGCGCACATCCGGCCACACCCGGCCGTCGGAGAAAACCGTGTGCATGTGGAAATCGCATTTGAGGGTGAGATAGCCCGGCGGATTCGGGATCCGGATCGGCGTCCGGAATCGATGCGGTTGAGCTTGCAGGGAGCAGAAAGCGAGCGCCGCCGCTAGGCTGCTCAACCCGGCCGCCCGCAGGGCGGCCCCGATGAGATTTTTTGTGGCTCTCATGGTTTTTTCCTTTCAGGCGGTTTTTGTTGCAGGCCGAGAAATATCAAGAGGAAGCCGGCCGCGCCACAAGAATCCGCAAAAGACGCTTTTTTCTCGGCCGGCGGCTTGGAACGGCTACCATGTCTGCGCATATGAGTTCGGGGGCTATGATCGACGCGCTTATAGGTTATATTTGTTTGCTTATCGTGATCACGTTCCACGAATGGGCTCACGCGTGGACCGCATGGAAGCTGGGGGATCCCACCGCGCGGCTGGAGGGACGGGTCTCGCTCAATCCGACCGTGCACATGGACCCGATCGGCACGGTGGCCTTGCCGCTGTTTGCGGCCGCCTTGTCCGCGGTCAACCCCGCCATGGCGGGATTCATCATCGGTTGGGGGCGGCCGGTTCCCGTGGACCCGAGCCGCTTTCGCAACCGACGCCTGAGCGACACTTTGGTTTCCCTCGCCGGTCCGGGCATGAACATCGTAGTGGCCATCGGCGCGCTTATCCTGACGCGGATTCTGCTCAGTGTCGGGCTTCCCTCGCTGGCCCAAACGGCCGATCTGTTGGCTGTCATCAGCCTCCTCCTTTGTTTCTTCAACCTCATCCCGATCCCGCCCCTGGACGGATCCCACGTTTTTCGCCACATGATCCGCATGCCCGAGGAAACCTACCTTGCGCTCTCGCGCTTCGGACTGCTCCTGATCATCGTGGCTCTTCAAATCCCCCTGGTGCGGGTGTTGCTGCACGGCGCCACCGAGTTTGCTTACCGGCTTCTCTACGGTGTGGTTTGGGCTGTGTGAGCCGCGGATCCGGCGGATCGAAAGCCGGCCTGAATTTCCCCAAAAAATCTTCCTTCATTGGGGCTTGAAATCTTCTTCCGGCCACGCTATCCATATTTCCGTGGGTGCGGTTATGGTGGAATTGGCAGACACGCTACCTTGAGGTGGTAGTGCCGAAAGGCGTGCAGGTTCGAATCCTGCTAACCGCACCACTTCTTTTTTTACCCCTTGCGGAATTTCCTGGAGCCGCTCTTTGGCCCCCCAAGGGGACGCTGACAATCGGAGCGAATCGAGCCGATCTTTCTGGCGGGAAGCTTTGCGATATCCGCGAGCCGGAGTCGGCCCACCCATTTCTCCAAGCGGTTTTCATAGCCGTAGGCGTCATCGAGTCCCGAATTTTCCCTTCCCCCTTTAAGGGACTCCAAAACCTTGCCACGGCGTTGGGGAGGGGCCGGTTTCCTTGTTGGCGCGGGCGGTTTTGCTAAAGTGAACGCCGGTATGGGGAGGGCTCCCGATCCGGACGCCGAGCTGATGTTGCGCGTCAAGCGCGGCGACCTGGAGGCGTTCGAGGCTTTGGTGGAGAAGTACAAACAGCCGTTGGTCAACTTCATCGCTCGTTCTCTGGGCGACGCGGAGGAAGCCCAGGACCTTGCCCAGAGCGCCTTTCTCCAGGCCTTCCGCGCCGCGCCGCGCTACAAGCCTACGGCCCGATTTTCCACTTGGCTTTTTGTCATCGCCCGGAACCTTTGCCTCAATGAATTGCGTCGGCGTCCCCGACGCCCCGCCGAGTCCGCCGACGCCCGCGAGGAGGCTTTCGAGCGAGGCGGCCCGCGGACGCTTCCGGACGCGGCCAGGCCGGGCCCGGCCCAGGAGGCGCTCCGCGGCGAACTGCTTGAAAAAGTGGAGGAGGCAGTTCGCGAACTGCCGGAGCCGCAGCGGACCGCCCTGCTCCTTTGCGTTCAGACCGATCTTTCTTACGAAGAGATTGCCCGGACGCTGGGGTGTTCATTGAGCGCCGCCAAGTCGCTCATTCATCGCGCGCGGCAGACGCTTAAACGGCGGCTTCGACCCTATCTCCGGAGCGGAGAATGGCGGCCTGCGGGGCAAGGCGGGAGCTGAGGCGAGCGCCCGCAACTTTGCGCCTGAGATGGTTTTCATTCAAACGGCGGCGAGAAACGGTGAAGGGAGCGAGAAGCATGAAACCCGAAGAGAGCGCCGAAATCCTTCGAAGCGCGGCGCGCGGCCAACTCGATCCGGACGCGGCGGCCCAACGGCTGAAGGCGCTTCGCTCCCGGGATCCCAAGGAAGCGGCTGAATGGGAGGAGGAGCTGCGCTTGAGCGCTCTATTGGCCGGGTTGGGGGACGCGCCCCTTCGGCCCGACTTCACCGCGCGCGTCATGGCCGCCGCTCGGAGCCGGCGCCCGGCGCGCGCTGCGGCGGCTCCCATCTTGCGTTTCCCGGCCTTGAGCCCCTCGGTCCTCAGGCGGGTCGCCGCCGCGGCTGCCGTGGCGCTGCTTCTCGTCGCCGGAATCCATTGGCGGCGGCATGCGGAGAGGGAGCGCCTGGCCCGCTCGATCGAGGCGGTGGCCCCGCTGATCGCCGCTGCGCCGGACATCGATCTTCTCCAGGATTTCGAGGCGATCTACGCCTTGCCGGAAGGGCCTCTTCCTGATCTGGAGCCGTTGACGGAGGCGAGGCAATGAACTCGTTCGGGCCAAGCCGGCGTCCGTGTCGAACGGGGCTGCGTTCTGCGCTCTGGCTTTGTGCGGCGGCGACGGCATGCGCGTTCGCCGGAGTCGCCGCTCAAACTCCTCCCGAGCAGCCGGCGGCTCAGGTCGGGGCAAAGGCCGCTCATTTGCCTGAACTGCCGCCGGCCTTGCTCCCGACGCCTTCCCCGGCCGAACAGGTTCGCAAGCTTCTCGCCTTGAAGCCGGAAGAGCGCGCCGCCTGGCTGAAGAAACGTTCCCCAATCGAGCGTCGCCTTTTCGAGGAAAGGCTGCGTGAGCTGGAGCGTCTGAGCCCCACCGAGCGAGAGATCCGGCTTCGTCTTTGGGAACTTCGGCACTACCTTTCCCAACTCCTTTCGCTGCCCCGAGCGCTGCGGCCTCAGGCGCTGGGGAGGGTTCCGGCGGCTTATCGGGAGGCGCTTCGCGACCGCCTGGCTGCGTGGGACCGGCTTCCCGCCGATCTGCGACAGGAACTGCTCCGCAACCGGCGGGCGGCTGAGCGGCTTCTGGCCCTGGAGGCCGCCCAAAAGGAGGGAAAGACCGAGGCGGCTCCAGCTGAAGACCCGGCGCTGAAGCGGGCGCTCGCTCGGTGGCGGGCGCTTCCGCCTGACCGGCAGAAGCGGATTCTTGCCAATTTTCAGAAGTTCTTCGATCTGAGTCCAGCCGAGCGGGAGGCGGTGGTTCGCGAGGCGCAGGTTTCTCAAAAGAAGCGGCTTTTGGAATTAGTCCGCGCTCTGGAAAAGCTGCCCCAGCCCGAACGGGCCCGGCGGCTGGCGGCGCTGCGGCGTTTTGCGGCCATGAGCCCGGAGCAACAGGCCCGCTTCCTCCGCAACGCGGCGCGTTGGGCCGCTATGACGCCTGAGCAGCGCGCGGCGTGGCGGCGTGTGGCGGCCAAGCTGCCTCCTTTGCCGCCGGGGCTTACGCCGCCCCCGCCGTTGCCTCCCGGCTTCACCGGCCCCACAGGCGCGCTGGTTAAGAAAAAGAGCGGCGGCTTGAGCAATCCTCCCTCGCCTTCGGCTGCGGGCGGGCCTTGACCTTCCGAGGCTCTGGCGGGGAGAATGACGCCCGAAGAAAACCGCGGCTCCCAGAACGTCCCCGGCTTTCCGAGGAACGTAGCGGGAGAAGACGGGCGGATTGTTCGGGACGGATCAGGAGATAAGAAAATGCAAATTCCCAGATATCGCATTGCTGTGCGCGCAATCGGTTTCGCGCTTCTCGCGCTTGCGCTTTGGCCGGTTCAGGAGGCGTTGGGGGAAACGATCGCCCGATGTGGACGGGGTTGGCTGGAACGAGTCGAAGGCCGGTTGGTGCTGCATGTGAAAGGCAGCCCTTACGAGATGGGCTATCAGCACGGAGCGTTGCTGAAGGAGCACGTGCGGAGCAACCTCAACTACTTGCTGCACGTCAAGGGCGATACGGCGCTGGTTCAGCTCGGACCGTTGAAGCTCAAGCCGGCGGCCGCCGTGCGCATGATTGTGGGCATCCAAGAACGGTATGTTCCGAAAAAGTATCTTAAGGAGTTGGAGGGACTCGCCCGCGCCGCGGGCGAGTCCCTCCAACTCCTTAAGATACTTTTTCGGAACATACCGTTCTTG
>JAGHDA010000308.1 GCA_021160185.1 Verrucomicrobiota bacterium | reverse complement strand
GAAATGGTGCAAGACGGCATCGGACAAGAAGAAGCGTTGGCATTACCTTTACGTGCCTTATCACACCTTCCAGCAAGGTGCGACAGCAACGATCGGTGAACTTGCTCGTGCTTGCGCTCCCGCTCTGAAGGCGCTCCTAGACGAGTGGAAGAACAAACAATTGGCCCTGCCTCTCGAGGAAGCCACGGCCCAGTCGAAGGCCGATGCGCTCTTTGAGAAGGTCTTGCAGGAAGCGGGGATTGCCCAGCCCCCGGCCGAAATCGTCGATTTGATGCGCCAGGCAGTGCTCCTGTTGGATCATGCCGTGCGTTCCCGCCATCCGACTTATGCAGCCGCTTTTCAACCGCTGCTCGGCCCGCTCGATGAGTGCTCTATGCGCCTGCTGGAGAAAGCGATCAAACCCGCCATGCCCTCCCGCAAGGAAGATTCGATCGCCTTCTTCAACCCATCCATCGAGCACTTACCGGATCGCGAAAGGCGATTGCTGCAACGTTATCAGCGCTACCTATGCGACAACCTGGTCTTCGGACGCTCCATTCAGCGCCTGGGGACCTTGCTTTTCTGTCTGGAATACGCCCACACGGGCGGACGGGGCGTTGAGGGGGTATGGCAGGTCGTTCAACGGGAACTTGCACCGCCGGCTGCCGAGCTGTACGATCTCTTGAAGGCCGTCAACGAATTCCGCAACACCCGTGTCGCACACGTCGAAACGCCCCTCACTGATGAAGAGGAGGCCTGGAAGGCGATGCGTATCTGGCTGGCCTGCCTCAACAAAATGGCGACACTCAGTGCAAAATGTCAATAGGGTGATCTCAAGCCGCCTAACATCTCTCTGCAGCCGACTTGTCCCTCGGCTCGCTGCGCTCGCCTCGGTCGCCGCAGCTGACCTCGACGCCGTTCGCCAAAAAGGGAGGGGCGCACAGCTGAGGACAGTTCGCGTGTAAACGAAACGTAGTCAGTGGGAAGAAACCAAACGAAAAAGAGAGAAGAACATGAACACAGCAAGGCATTGGCGGAAGTTGGCCGGGGCGGCGGCTCTGGCTCTGGCCCTGCAGGCCGGAGCGGCCGAGCTCGGAATCGAGGGAACGCGGTTCACGATCGACAGGAAGCCGACGTTCCTGCTGGGCGCGAGCTACTACGCCGGGTGCGGCGCGCCGAAGGCTTTCATCCGGGCGGACCTGGACGATTTGAAGAAGCTCGGATTCAACTGGATCCGGGTGTGGGCCGTCTGGAGCCTTGAGGGAACGGACATTTCGGCGGTGGACCGACGAGGAGCGGCGCGACCGGCGCAATTGGAGAAGCTCAAGTTCATCCTCAAAGAGGCCGACGCGCGCGGGATGATCGTGGACGTAACCCTTTCGAGGGGCAAGAACCTGCCGAGCCAAGCGGCGCACCTTCGGGCCGTCAAGCTGTTGGCTCGGGAGCTGAAGCCCTTCCGCAACGCCTACTTCGACCTGGCCAACGAGAGGAACATCCAGGACGCTCGGTTCGTGGGCTTCGCCGATCTGCGCGCGCTCCGGGACGCCGTGAAACGGATTGATCCGAAGCGGCTCCTGACCGCGTCTCAGGGTGGAGACATCTTTAAAGAAGAAGCGGTCCATTACTTGAAGCAAGCCGGGGTGGACTTTCTTACGCCTCATCGTCCGCGCAGCGCGCGGTCTCCCTCGGAAACAGAGCGGAAAGCCCGACAGCTTTCCGCGTGGGCGCGCGCGGCGGGCAAGCCCCTGCCCGTCCACTATCAGGAGCCGTTCCGGCGGGACTACGGCCGCTGGCAGCCGGAGGAGAAGGATTTTCTGGACGATTGCGCCGGGGCGGCGCGAGGCGGAGCGGCGGGCTGGTGTTTCCACAACGGCAGCCCCCGCTTAACCGGATCCGAGAAGAAAGGCCCGTTTCGATCATTCGACATGCGCCCCCGGTTCGGCAGGCTGATGGACCAATTGGATCCGGTGGAAAAGGCCGTTGTTGAGAAACTGGCGGCGACGGCGCGCAAGGCCTTGGCCGCGGCCGGGCGCAAGAACTGAGAGTTTTTCGCGCGCAGCGCGGACCGGCGCGGTTCCCGGGCCGGTTAGGCTTGATCAGCGGCGGCGGTGTGTCAGGTTAAGAACAAGGCTATGCCGCTTTACGAATATGAACATTGCGAGCCGGGGTGCCCCAGCGGGAAAGACCGATTCGTGGTCCGCCGTCCCGTGAACGCCCCGCCGTTGACCCATTGCCCGCTTTGCAAGAAGCCGGTGCGGAAGCTGATCTCCTCATTCAATACGCCGAACCTGCTGAAGCCGCTGTCGGTTTCCGACGCCAAGCGCGCCGGATTCACCGTGCTGAAGCGGGTCAACAAGGGAGAATACGAACGGCTTTGAAAGAGCGCGGCGACAAGGAAAACGGGATGGAGGCGGCGGGAGAAGACGCGGCGGAGTGGGCGGACGTGGAGTGTCTGCTCCGGAAAGCGGCGCGGCGGCGGCGGGCGCTCCGGGCCTGGGAGGGCTTCTGGAAAGGCTTCTGGGCGGGCGCGGCGGCGTGGTTGGCGTGCCTGGCCGCGTTCAAGGCGCTGCCCCTCCCGTGGAGCTTCCTGGGCTGGTCAGCCGCCGTGTGCGGCGCGATCCCGGCAGTGTGGGCCGCGTGGGCCGGCCGTCGAATCGAGTCGCTTTGGGAAACAAGCCGCTGGCTTGATCGGCGCTTGGGCTTGGAGGAACGGCTCGCCACTGCGGTGGAATGGAGCGCGCGCGCTTCGGGAGCCGAATGGACGGCCCTGCTGCGTCGCGAGGCCGCGCGCCGGCTGCGCGGGCGGGACTGGCGCGGCTTGCTGCCTTTGCGGCTGCCGGCCGCCGCCCGTCGCGCCGCGGTCGCTCTGGCTTTGGCCACTGTCCTTGGCTTTGTCCCTGAATACCGCAGCCAGGCCTATCGGGCCCGCGTGGAAGACCAAGGCATCGCCCGCGAAGTGGGGCGGCGCCTTGTGGAAACGACCCAGCGGAGTCTCCAGCGGCGACGGCCCGCCCTCCAGGCCGTCCGGAAAAACCTGGAACGCGCTCAAGAGCTGGGCAAGCGGCTGGAAACCGGCAAGATGACGCGCGAGCGAGCGCTGGACGAGTTGGCCAAAGCCGCCGAGCAGCTCCGCAAGACCCTGGAGAAAACGGCCAAAACCCCCGGCTTTCAGGCCGTCAACCGCGCCCTCCAGGCCAACCCCTCGCGCGCCCAGCTCGATCCGCAACAAATCAGCCGCCGGATGGCCGCCTTGGAAAAGGAGCTCGGAAACCGCTCGCTCGATCTGAAACAACTCGAGGCGTTGCAGCAGGCGACGGCCGAACTCCGTCGCCGCGCCGCGCAGGCGGGAGCGAGCTTGACCCAGAAACCGGCCTTGATGGCCGCAATGAGCGAGGAGCTCGCCGCCTTGGCCGAGGAGGCGGCGAAGATGGGCCTTTCCACCGAAGCGCTGAAGAAGGCGATCGAGGCCTTGCGCCAGGCCAAGCCCGACCAACTCCTCAAGGCTCTCGACGCCGCTTCGATCGATCTGGAAAAACTCCTTCAGGCCGCCAAAAAACTTGAACAGCTCAAGGCGGCCGCCGCGCAGATCGCCAAAACTCTTCCCGAACAGCTCGCCAAAGGCCAGGTCCCGGCGGCGATCGGGCGAATGCGGTGGATGACGCGGCGGCTGCGCGGCGGCGCGACGGCGAAAGAGCTCCAGGCCCTGGCCAAGGAAATCGGCGACGCCGTGGGCCAGGCCGGCCCCTATGGACCGGAGGTGAAGGAAGCGCTCGCCCAAGCCGCCCGCAAGGCAGCCGCCGGAGAGCGGGCCGAAGCCGCCAAGGCTCTGGAAAAAGCCGCCAAAGCGCTCGAGAGGCTTCTGGAACAAATCAAAGACGCTCAACAGTGCCAGGCCGCGCTGGCCGCGTTGCAACGCGCCCAAATGTGCATCGGAAACCGCTGGAGCTGGTCCCAGTGCCAAGCGGCAATGAACATGTCGCCCTTTGGAGTCCCGAACGCGAACCGCATCGGCCCCGGCGTGGGGACCTGGAGCGACGGCTCGCTCAAGCTGAACAAGCCGCCGAACACCGGCATGGCAGACAATAGCGGCTTCAAACGGCCCGAGATGACCCCGCGGGGGATTTCCGAGCGGAACGCCTCGCTTCCTCAAGACCGGCTTCTGCCCACGCGCGTCAAAGGGCAATTCCAGCCAGGCGGCCCGGTGGCCAGCGTCTCCCTGCGCGGGCTCAGCCTGCGGGGCGAAAGTCGCGCGGCGGTCAAGCAGGTGATCGAGGCCGCCCAGGAAGAAGCCCAGCGAGCCATGACCGAGGAAGAAATCCCCCGGCTCTATCAGTCGGCCGTAAAGGCCTATTTTGACCAATTGCAGTGAACCGCGGCCCCGCGGCCGCCAAGGCGCATGTCCATTCCATGAGCATCGAACAGCGAATCGAACAGTTCCACCAATCCTACCGGCGGCTCCGCGAGGAAGTCGGCAAGGTCATCGTGGGCCACGAGGAGATCGTGGAAAACACCCTGATCGCTCTCTTCGCTGGCGGCCACGTCCTCTTGGAAGGGGTTCCGGGCCTGGGCAAGACCCTTCTGGTGCGCACCCTGGGCAAAGCGCTGGACCTGGCCTTCAGCCGCATCCAGTTCACGCCGGACCTGATGCCGGCGGACATCCTGGGGACCAACCTCGTGGTGGAAGATCCCTCCGGCAGGAGACGCTTCGAGTTCCAGAAAGGCCCCGTCTTTGCGCATCTGGTCCTGGCCGACGAGATCAATCGCGCCACGCCCAAGACGCAATCCGCCCTGTTGGAGGCCATGCAAGAGCACAGCGTGACGGCGGGCGGGCAAATGCGCCGGTTGGAAGAGCCCTTCTTCGTCCTGGCCACGCAGAATCCGATCGAACAGGAGGGCACTTACCCCCTGCCCGAAGCCCAACTGGACCGCTTCCTCTTCAAGCTTCTGGTGGGGAACCCCAACGAAGAGGAGCTGATCCGAATTCTGGACAGGACGACGGGGACCGAGACGCCCGAGGCGAAGAAGGTTCTAAGCCGCGAGGAATTGCTGGAGATGCAG
>JAGHDA010000259.1 GCA_021160185.1 Verrucomicrobiota bacterium | reverse complement strand
TCGTCAGCTCAATCAAAAAGCGCTGCGGGAAAGTCAGCCCCGAGCGTCTCAGCTGCGCCGCTTGCGCCTGACTGCTCGGCGGATCCCCGCCGGAATCGCGAAAGGAGGTTCTCTATGATCAAGACCGTCAACATGACCGCGCTCGCCTTCGGAATCGGCGCCGCAGTCCTGGGTCTCAACTCGGGCTGCACCAGCGACAAGCCCGCCCCCCCGCCGACCACGAAGATCGTTTTCACCAACACGGCCGCGCGTCCCGATCCCTCCGCGGCTTCCGCCTCTGCGCAGCCGGCGAAACCGTCTCCCGCAGCTCCTGCGACCGCTTCCTCTCCCCAAAAGGCTTCGCTGCCGCCCGCGGAAAAGGTCGTTCCTCCCGCGATTCCGGAGCTCCCTCCCTCCGTTCGGGAGGTGGTGGAGCTGGCGCAGTCCGATGTAGGCGAAAAGGTGTTAATCGATTACGTCAAGAACGCCCAAGCGCCCTTCAACCTGACGGCCGAGCAGATCGTGTACCTCAAGGACCTCGGCTTTCCCGAGTCGGTGATCTCAGCGATGCTGGAGAAGGATCGGGAGCTTGCGCCTGCGGAGGCCGTGGCTTCAACTCAAGCGCCCGCGGCGCAAGAGCAGCCTCAGACTCAAGCCCAGGCCGAGCAGGCCGACGCCGCTTCTTCCGCCGCCGCAAGCCAAGCCCAGAATCCTCCTCCGCCGGTGTACGCTTCGCCGGTGGCCGCGCCGAGCGCTGAAACCGCGCCGCCCGCCGGTCAGGGAGCTGTGGCGGCAAGCTCCGCCCAAGGGGCGACCACAGTGGTGAACAACTACTTTTACACCCCGCTCGCGCCCTACGGGTCGTGGGTTTACGTGGATCACTACGGCTGGTGCTGGCGGCCCACTTGCGCGGTGGTGGATCCAACCTGGAGGCCGTATTGCCACGGCGGCAGGTGGGTTTACACCGACGCGGGCTGGTACTGGCAATCGTTTTACTCCTGGGGCTGGGCGCCCTTCCACTACGGGCGCTGGTTCCTGAGCCCGCGCTTCGGCTGGTGCTGGGTTCCCGGCCCTGTGTGGGCCCCGGCATGGGTCACCTGGCGCTACACGGAAACCTACTGCGGCTGGGCTCCCCTGCCTCCGGCGGCCGGGTGGAGCGTGGGCGTCGGGCTCACCTACCACGGTTCGGGAGTAAGCGTGAGCTTCGGATTCGGCCTGAGCTCAGGATGGTACACCTTTGTTGCGTATGACCATTTCTGCGATCGCCATCTCCACCGACATCGGCTCCGGGACCGGGACGTGACAATCGTCTACAAGGATTCGACCGTCATCAACAACATCGTCAACGGCGATAACAATACGATCATCAACCGCGGCATCCCGCCCAAGAAGGTGCCCGCCGTGGCGCGCGGCGAGATGCCTCGGGTCCGGTTGCGGGACTGGAAGTCGAGCCCCTGGGGGCCGCCTCAGCCGGATCGACTGGACGTGAAGCGTAGGGAGCTGACGGTGTATCGGCCCAAACTGCCCGCCAATCTTGCCGCAGTAAGAAGCGGCCCGGCTCGGACGCCTCCGCCCTATCAACCGGCGATCCGCCAGGTGGCTTGGGAAAAGAGCCCGTCCAGGAGCCTAGCCCCGTTGACGCCGCGGTCGACCGCGCCCGGGACGTCCCGGCGGCCTTCTCTTGGAAAATCGCCCCGCTCAGCGGCTCCGCGGCGTCTGGCGGGAGAGTCGGCGCGGCCTCAGCCGGCCCGATCTCTCAACTTGCCCTCGAGCCGGACGCCTGGGCGCGCTTTGCCCTCGCGGCCCGGCGCGAACTCTTCCCGCGTCTCTCCTTCCCGCAGCATTTCGCCGCCTCGCACAGCGGCTCCGGCAAACAGCGTCCGCCGGGCGCCCGCGCTTCCGAGGAGCGCGCCTTCGAGCCGTCAGGTCGGGTCCGGCGCGTCGTCCCCCGCGCGCTCAGCGCCGCGAAGCTACACGATTCCGCAAAATCCGAACCGGGTCGCGCCCCGATCCGCGTCGCCGACTGCGTCTCGAGCCGCCAGCCCCTCGCGCCGCGCGCCGGGTCTGATCCTGCGGACGCCGCCCTCCAATTCCGGCCGAACGGCCTCGCCCTCCCGGAGCCTTGCGCCGCAGCGCGCGCCCAATCCGCCGACCTCGGCTTCGCGCCCGGCGGCGCCGAGCTTCTCCCGGACGATCCCTTCGTCAAGGAAGCCTTCAGCGCCTCCGCGGGCCCTGATTCCCGCGCCGCGCTACGCCCCAACGCCGCAGAGTCGGAGCTTTTTCCGCTCCGGCCCGGGCAGCTCCGTTGCGCCTGCGCAGCGCTCGATCACGCCGTCGCGGCAATTGCCTTCCGTTTCCTCGCCCTCGAGCGCATCCAGGATTCCAACGCCGTCCCGGCGGGCGCTGCCCTCTCCGCCGCGGAGTTCGGTGAGGCCGGCCCCGCGATCCATTCCCTCGCGGCCGACGCTGCCTGCGGCTCCTTCCCGAAGCGTCTCGCGGCCGACGCCCTCGCGGATCTTTACGCCCAGCCGGCGGTCCGCCCCGATTCAGCGCGCGCCCGCCCCGAGCAAGACGCCTTCGCAGCCGGTCCCGAGCAAATCGCCTAAATCGTAACTGTCAATGTGCTCGGCGAATTTTGGGAATCGGTTTTAGGGTGGAACGAGCATGAAGCGAATCTGTCAAAGCGCCCCGGCGCGATTCTTCCGACGCGTCGGGGCGGCGGCGGTTTTCCTGGGCCTTCTGGCGTGCGCGGGGCGCGCCCAGGCAGCTGGTGAGCCTCGGCCCCTTTTCTATACCGGCTTCGAGCCGAGCGAGGGTTACACGACGGCCGACAAGGAACTCCCTCTCCGAGGCCAAATGGGTTGGGTGGGCCAAGGCTCCGGAGGGACCGGCCTGGTCGACGAATTTTTCGAGGGTTTCGGCCAGCAGGCTTTTATCGGCTATACGCCTCCTGCGCCGAAGGATGAATACTTGGTTCTCTGGAAGCCCCTTGACTTGCCCGATCCTTCCCCGCAAGAGCCGGTCTGGCGCTTCAGCGCGCTGATGCAAATCGTCGATTCCACCAACGGCCAATACGACGAATTCCGTTGGAGCGTCTACAACCGCCAGGGCGACCATCTCTTCAGCGTCTCCTTCGACAACGCCACCCTGGACATCCTTTACGGCCTGGACGACGATCAAGGCTTTCGCCCCACCGGCTTTGTCTTTGACAACAACGCCGTTTACCTTCTGGAAATCCTGATCAATTTCAGTCGCAACGACTGGATCGCCCGGCTCAACGGCGCGGTCGTGGTCGATTCCCAGCCTGTCAGCGTTACGGGCAAGCCGTTGAATCTGGGGGACGTGGACGCCGTTTGGGTGCTCACCACCCCCGGGCAGGCGGGCGACAACTTCATGCTCTTCGACGACTACACGATTGAAATTATGCCCGGCGCCGCCATCCCGCCTTCGTTGGAAATCCTCGGCTTTGATGAAAACGGCCGCTTCCAGCTCATGGTCCACGGCGAGCGCGGACTGAGCTACACGCTGGAAGCCAGTTCGGATCTGCGGAGCTGGACCCCGTTGGAGACCCGGCGGCTGGAGGAAGGCTGGTGGAAATTCGTTGATCCGACCGCCGCGCCGGTGAGCCTTTATCGGGCGCGGCAGGAAGCTCCCTGAGGCGCGTACGCGCCGTAAAAAGCATTGCAATGCGCAATGCTTTTTGCCGCAAGAAGAGGCTGCAAATGGAGTCATTTCCAGCTCGCCCCTCTAGACATCGCGATTTGTAACTGGTTTATTTCCAATAGCTTGCCTTGACACGATCCTTTGGATGCATTTCGCGGCACGCCGGGTGCTTTCCGCCGAGCCATGATTGTCGGCATAGCAATAGGAACCGAGGCGATTTCACCGGTGTTCGAAGTCTCCAACGAGCTCCTGACAGTGGAGCTGAAAGGCGGCGAAGAACTCCGACGCCAAACCATCACTTGGAGGGAAACGGCGCCCCTGGATCGCGTTGATATCCTTCGCCGACTGGGCGTGGAAACTTTGATCTGCGGGAGCGTCAGCTTGCCCGTGGAGCTGTGGATTCGAAGCGCCGGGATCAAGGTGATCCCTCGGATTTACGGTCCCGCGGAAGACGCCCTCGCGAAGTTCAAGGCGGGCGAGCTCGAGTGAGGCGCCTTGCCGGAAGCGTCTCGCCCCGCGGCCGGCGAACCGCCGCCCGGATCGGCCAGGCCCCCGCCGCGTCATCCGGCGCCGCCTGTCACGAGGCGAACCGGCTTCGAGCGGAAAGTGTGTTTTTTTCTCGATCTCTCGGGCTCTGACTTGGTAGAAACGCTTTCCAACGGAGTTTCGAACCCGGATAGGAGCCATGGAAGCGTATAAGGAAATCTACGACGCGGTGCTCTCGGGAGACGCCGAGAAAGTTCGCTCGCTCACTCAACAAGCCCTGGAAGCCGGCGTAGAGCCGCTCGAGCTGGTCAACCGGCACATGATCCCCGCCATGGACGAAGTGGGGCGTCGCTACGAGCGCAACGAGTACTTTGTGCCCGAACTGATCCTTTCAGCCCGGGCGATGAAGGCGGCTCTTGAGCTGCTGCGCCCGCTTCTAGCCGCCAAAGGCGCCAAGCCGGTGGCTCGGGTGGTGATCGGCACGGTTATGGGCGACCAGCATGACATCGGCAAAAACCTCGTCGCCGCCATGCTCGAAGGCGCCGGGTTCGAGGTCTTCGACCTGGGCGTCAACGTCTCGCCGGAGCAATTCGTAAACACGGCTCGAGAGAAGCAGGCCCAACTCCTAGCCATGTCCGCCCTGCTCACCAC
>JAGHDA010000419.1 GCA_021160185.1 Verrucomicrobiota bacterium | reverse complement strand
TCGCCGGGGAGAAGCCTCCAAAGGATTTTCCCCGCTTCCGCGTTCCCGGTCTTGCGGGAGAGATGGAGACCCTGCGGGAGTTGTACTGGCTCCATTATCCCAAGGCCGGCCCCAAAGCCACATTGTGGGATGAATGGCTGCCTGAACCCTCGCTTTGGCCCGCGGTGGAGACAGGGGGTTTGAGCGATCGGTTCCGGCGGCAATGGCGGGAGACGCTCAGCAGCCGCGTGATCGACGCGGAAGGCTATGTGGCCACCCATCAGCATCCTTCGATCGCGCATCAACTGGGCTGGCCGTTTCCGTTCTGGACCCAGGGCGAAGGCGGTTGGGGCTGGCACTTTTCCTTCAAGAACACGGTTGGGCCGCCTTGGCGTCCCAAGCGCCTGAGCTCGCGCGCGGGTTGGACGCTGGAAGGCGCGGCGGACAGGGGCCTGGGCGAAGATGGATGGACGATCGAGCTGGTCGCGCCGCGCGCGGCGTTGACGACGCCGGCGAAGCGGATCGACGCTTTCCAAGCGCCGTTTCTGCAATTGCGGTGGCGGGCGGAAGGGCTGGAAGGGGCGCAGCCTTGTGTGGAATGGGCCACGCCGGAGCGGCCCGAGTTCGGCCCTGATCGCCGCATGTATTTTGATCCCGCGGGCGGCGGCCCGATCCATTACACCATGATCCCGATGTATCGACATCCGGCCTGGCGGGGAGAGATTTCCCGGTTGCGGCTGCGTTGGGGCAATTCCCGGCCCGGAGCCAAAGTTGTTGTCCAGGCGTTCTTCACCCAATACGACACGCGCCACAACATCAACGGCCCCTGTTTCCTGGACGGCTGCGCAACCTATTTCCGTTGGACCGGCGACCTAAGCTTTCTGCGCCGCAACATCAACCGGATGCGCACGGCGTTGCGGTATGTCATGACCGAGCATCAGGCGCTCAAGCGCAAAGTGGTTTACACCGGCTGGGTGGGTCACGACGGACGGAGCGGCCTGGTCCGGCGTCCCGACGGATCGAAGGAGATTCGCTCCGGCCACGGCGTCGGCAACAACTATTGGGATTTGCTGCCTTTCGGGGGCCTGGACTGTTACGCCACCATCCATTACTACCACGCGGTTCGAACCATGGCCGCTTTGGAGCGCCCCGCGCGCCGGCATCCGGAATGGCAGGTTCCCGGCGGCGTGTCGGCGCTGGATCCCGATCGTCTGGAAGCGCACGCCCGGGCGGTCAAGGCCGAAGGCAACCGACTGTTTTGGAACAGCGAGACCGGTCGATTCGCAGCCTGCATCGACGCCGACGGCAAGGCCCACGATTACGGCTTTACGTTTCTCAACCTCGAGGCGGTCTATTACGACTTCGCCACGCCGGAGCACGCCCGATCCATCCTGAGCTGGATCAACGGGGACCGCCTTGTGCCGGGCGACACGTCCCAGGGCGCGGACATCTATCACTGGCGGTTCGCCCCGCGCGCCACCACCCGCCGGAACGTGGATTGGTACATCTGGGCGTGGCGCGCTCCGGAAAGCATTCCGTGGGGCGGCCAGGTGCAGGACGGCGGCGCGGTGCTCGGCTTCTCCTATCATGACGTGATGGCCCGGCTCCGCGGGTTGGGACCGGACAACGCCTGGAACCGGCTGCGGGAGACTCTCCGTTGGTTCCGCGAAGTCCAGGCGGCCGGCGGCTATCGCAAATATTACGACGGCTCGCGGGAGGGCAGCCTCCAAGGCTGCGGCACGCCGGGCGGGTTGGGCCTGGATTGCGAATTTTTCGAGAGCGCGCTTGCGCCCCAGCCGATCCTGCGCGGGTTCCTCGGGTTTTCCCCCGCCGCGGACGGCTTTCGTCTGGATCCTCGCTTGCCGCGGGATTGGCCTTCATTGACCGTCGACCGGATTCGGTGGCGAAACCTCGTGATGAGCATTCGGGCCGCGCCGGACGCGATCGACATCCGCGCCGAGGGCGGGCTGGAGGAGCCATGTTTCGTGCGGCTTCCGGAGGGAAGTTGGCGGGCGGTTCGCTTGGACGGCCAGGGGCGGCCGGTTGCGCCCTTGAAGCTGCGCCGCCGCGTCGAAGACGGCGCATGGCGGGTCGCGGGGGAAGAAATCCGCGCGATCCGTTGGGAGCGGAAGGCGGCCTTCGATTGAAGCCGCCGAGCCGGGCGAAGATATCCCGGGTGCCGGCTCCGCGGATTGTCGCGGCCGAGCCGGGAGCTTCTTGTCCCGGAGCGGCTCGGGATCGCTTTCCTGCAAGCCGGGGGAGCTTGGCGAGCCCGCCGGACGCTTATAGAATGGGATCGTATGGGAGGAGAAAAGATGGCTTCGGATGTGGAGAGAAATTGCGGCCTGAAACTGGTTCCGCCCCGAGTGCGGCCTCCGTTGGATCCTGCCTTCCGGCCGGCTGTCCTGGCGAACGCCGCCTATCGCGCCGAGGCGGAGAAGGATCCGCTTTGGGTGGAGCTGGGGCTGGAGCGGGCGGACGGTTCGATCTCGCGGTTCCGCCTCGCTTTGATCCCGCCGGGCAAGCCGGGGAGCGAGGGCAATTTCTTCTTCCTCGAGCGCTTTGTGAAGTTCGCCCTCTGGTCCCGGGGCGGGTTCCGGATTTACCTCGCGGGCGCGCCGGAGTTGGCCGAGGCGCTCCGCAGGCATTACGCGGAATCGGCTACAGGCAAGTTCGACGCCTGGATCATGGGCGGGAAAATCTACGAACGGCCGTTCGAGGTCGTTTCGGTTCCCGCTGCAGAGATGCCCGAAGCCAAGGAGCCTGCGCTTGCGTTGGGCGGCCATTGGGAGGGGTGCCGGATCGGCTTCGACCTGGGGGCCAGCGACCGCAAAGTGGCCGCGGTGAAAGACGGCGAATTGCTGTTCAGCGAGGAAACGCCCTGGGATCCGAAGTCGTTCACTGATCCGCAACAACATTACGATGGGATCATGGATTCTTTGAAACGGGCGGCGGCGCATCTGCCTCGGGTGGACGCGATCGGCGGCAGCGCGGCGGGGGTGTATGTGGACAATCGGGTCAAGGTCGCCTCCCTGTTCCGCGGAGCGCCGGAGGAGCTTTTCGAGAAGCGGGTCAAGAACCTCTTCTTCGAGCTCAAGGAGGCCTGGGGCGGCGTGCCGTTCGAGGTGGTGAACGACGGAG
>JAGHDA010000082.1 GCA_021160185.1 Verrucomicrobiota bacterium | reverse complement strand
CAGCTACGAGACGCATGGCGAGGTGGATTTGCCCGAGTTTCGGAGGCCGCGCCCTCCGCAGCTTCGGTGGATAGCACGGCGCGCGATCCGTCCTTCTCAAGAGGAGATTGCGGGGAACCCGAGGGCTCGTTCGGCGGCGCTGTACGCGATGGAGAAACTGGAGGCCCTGCAATGAAGAGCGCACGGAGACGGCCGCGGGGATGGGAATGGGCGTTTTCTCCGCTGGTGGTGACGACGGCGGCGTTCATGGTGTTTCTCTGCGCGGTGGTGTTCCTGCAGGTTTGGCATCGCTGCCGCAACATCGAGTTAGAGCGACGGGTCCGTCGGTTGGAGGCGCAATGGCAAGAGTTGCATCGGAGCAACGCCGCTTTGGAGAAGGAAGCTTGCCGCCTTCAGAGCGCATGGGAGATCAAGGATCGGCTGCGGCGGCTTGGGTTGGATCTTCGGCCTCCGAGCGAGGAGCAAATGCTTCGTTTGATCGAACCGAACCGGGCTGGCGGCGAACTGGCAATGGAAGGAGGAGCCGATGAGCGCTAAGGAAAAGGTTGGAGCGCGGACCACCCGTGTCGAGCCGGTTTGTCGATGGCGAGCCAGGATAGTGACAGGGGTGGCCTGGACGATTTTTATCTGTCTTTTTGTATGGTGCTATTACATTGAAGTGATCCAACACCAGGAATGGGCGCGGGAGGCGCGGCGCGTAGGCGTGGTGCGCGGCCTGGTCCCGGCGCCCCGAGGCGCCATTCTGGATCGACGCGGCGAGAAACTGGCCTTGAGCGTTCCGGTGAAAACCGTTTGCGCGGATCCTTCCTTGATGGTCGTCGGCCGTCAGGAGGCGGCGCGCGCGCTGGCGGAGACGCTGGGGTTGGAGGAGGAGTGGGTGTTTCAAAAACTCCGCCCTCGAAAGGTTAGGGTGGGGACCAACGAGGTCGATCTCCGGTACGTCGTTCTCAAGAAGGACGTGCCGTTGGCGACGTGGCGTCGAACGCGGCGGGCCATGCGGGAGCTTGACTTCGGGCGGCCCAAGGAAGAAGAGGCTCGATTGAATTGGCGGACGCGATCTTGCCTCCGAGCCATTCGCCTTCGGGGCGTGTTTGACGAGGACGGTTTCAAGCGAGGCTACCCGGCCGGTTCCTTGGCGGGCCAGGTGGTAGGCTTTGTCCGAAGGGAGCCGCGAACCATGGACGGGCTCCCCATCGAACTGGAGACCGGCGCGCTCGGGCTGGAACTTTCCATGGAAAATCTCCTCCAGGGCGTTCCGGGCGAAATCCGCTATGGGCGCTTGATCGCCGAGCCGCGGGAGGGGCTTTCTGTCCAGCTTACGATCGACAGCGTGATCCAAGCGATCGCGGAACGTGAAGTGGCCAAGGCAGGCGAGAAGTTCCAGGCCCAAAGGGCGTGCGCTCTTGTGATTGATCCGAGCGCCGGCGACATCCTGGCGATGGCCAATTGGCCTCCGTTCGACCCTAACCGCCCCGCGGCGGGAGTCGGCCGCCAGTTCAACATGGCGATCGCAGCCCGATTCGACCCCGGTTCCACGATGAAGGTGGTCACCTTCGCCGCCGGACTCGAACACGGCCGGTTTGGGCTGGATGACATGGTGGATTGTCAACACGGCTACTGGCGGTATGCGAGCCTCCACGATCACCACGCTTACGGGCTGTTGCGCGCCCGGGAAGTGCTGGCCAAATCTTCCAACATCGGCACGGCGATCCTCGCCTTTCAGCGCATCCCCGAGGAGGAGCTTCAGGAAACGATCGCGGCTTTTGGCTTCGGGCAGCGCACCGGCGTGCCGCTTCCGGGCGAGGTCGCTGGCCGGGTGCCCCGTTTGAACAAACAGCGCCGCTACATGGATTTCGCGCGCGTCGCCATCGGCCACGCCATGAGCGCCACGCCTCTGCAAGTGGCCATGGCAATGAGCGCGGTGGCCAATCACGGGGCCTATATGCGGCCGCGGCTGGTCGCCAGGATTGTCGATGCCCAGGGACGCGTGTGGCGGGAAGTGCCGCCGATTAAAGTGCGCCAGGTCATCCGGCCGGAGACGGCGCGCTTGCTGGCGGAAGCTTTGCGCAGCGTGGTGGCGGAAGGGGGCACCGCTCCTGGCGCGGCGTTGGCGCGGTACACAGTGGCCGGGAAAACAGGAACCGCGCAAAAGGTCGTGCGCGGTCGAGGCTATGTTTCCGGAAAATACTATGCTTCTTTCGTAGGCTTTTTCCCCGTCAATCGCCCCAGGTTGTGCATTCTGGTGGGCGTGGACGAGCCGAATCCGCGGATCGGCTACTACGGCAGCGTGGTTGCAGCGCCCGTCTTTCGCGCCATTGCCGAACAGGTTGCCCGCTACCTAGGCATCTTGCCGGACAAAGCGCCCGGAGCCGCTCCGGAATTGGGTCGGACGCGGTGGGACATGATCGTCAGCGCGCCGTTGGGAGAGATCTCCGTTGCGCCGCCGCAGAGCGCGCTTCGTTGAACCGGTGAACACACAAGCGATGTCGGACCAAGGAGACAACAATTCCTCTGCGCGGGAAGGGAGGCCGGAGATCAGGTTCCGCCGGCTTGGAGAGACGGCCGCGGCGTGCAAAGCCGCGTTTTGCGGGCCTGCGGACCGGCCTGTGCGGGCCGTTGGGACCGACTCGCGGCGTCTTGCCCCGGGCGATTTGTTTGTGGCGCTGCCCGGGCCGCGTTACGACGGCCACGACTTTGTCCGCGCCGCGTTGGAGGCGGGCGCTGCGGCCGCCGTGGTGCAGCGCGATCGAATGAAAGCCCTTGGCGATTTGCCCCAAGGCCGGCTCCTTGTAGTGGAAGACAGCTATAGGGCGCTGGCCGACTTGGCTTCGGAGATTCGCCGCCGATTCCGCGGTCCGGTTGTCGCCGTGGCGGGCTCCAACGGCAAAACCAGCTTCAAGGAGATGCTTGCGGCCGTTCTCCGCCAGCGCGGTCCTGTGTTGGCCAGCCCGGGAAACTATAACAACCGAATCGGCGTTCCGCTTACCCTGTTGGGCTTGACTTCCGAACACTGGGCCGCAGTGGTCGAGGCGGGAACCAACCATCCCGGCGAGCTGGCTTTCTTGCTGAGGATCATCCGTCCCGATTACGGAGCGATTACTTCCATCGGCCCTGAGCATCTGGAATTCTTCAAAGGAATCGAAGGCGTGATCGAAGAGGAGGGGGCTTTGGCCCGCGCCTTGCCGTCGGAAGGGCGGCTCTTCGTCTGCGGCGATTGCGAGGGGCTGGACCGCCTTCTTGCCTGGGCGCGCTGCCCCGTGGAGCGCGCCGGCTTCGGACCCGCGAACGAATGGCGCGTTGCCAAGGCTGTTTCCACTTCTCAAGGCGTTCGCTTTCATTTGGAAGCTCCGGCACCGGCGTTTTCCGGGGAATACAAACTCAAGTTTTTGGGCCGGGCGCAGGCGGTGAACGCGGCTATGGCCGTCGCGGCGGGCCGGGCGTTGGGGGTGGAAGCGAGAGCAATTCGCCGCGCTCTAGCCTCTTGCCCGCCGCCGCCGGGCCGATTGGTGTGTCGGGAGCGCGGCGGTCTTCTTCTTCTGGACGACACGTACAATGCGAATCCGGCTTCAATGCTCAACGCATTGGAAACTTTGGCCGAGGCGGGCGCGGGACGCCGGAAGGTGGCGATTCTGGGCGATATGGCCGAATTGGGCTCCTGCGCTCCTGCTGAGCATGCCCGGATCGGACGCGCCGCGGCGCGCGCGGGGGTAAGCGCCCTGTTCGCCGTGGGCGAGATGGCCGCTGTGATGGCTCAGGCGGCCCGGGAGGCCGGCGCCAAGGCGTTTGAGTTCGATCAGGTCGAGGATTTGGTTGAAGGGGCGGTCCGCCTCCTACGTCCGGGAGACGCGGTGTTGGTAAAGGCGTCCCGTTCGGTGGGATTGGAGCGGATCGTTCGCAGGTTGGAAGAAGCCTTCGGCCAAGAGGGCGATCACGCGGGGCGGCGGTTGAAAAATGGAGGAACGCGTCTGTGGTGTACTATCTGAGCCAAGCCATTCTGGAGCGCTTTGCCGGCACGCCGCAGGCGGACCTGACGGCTTGGCTGAGCGCTTTCCAATCCATCACTCTCCGCAGCGCGGGGGCGGCTGTAACCGCTTTGCTCCTGACCCTCGGGTTCGGTCGCCGAGTCATTGAGTATCTTCGGCGGTATTTTTCCCAAGGTTACGTGCCCGAAGCCCGGCCCGAGGTGAAATCCCCCGCGGAAGACTCTTCCGGGAAAAAAGCTCGAAAGAAGCACGTGCCCACCATGGGAGGGGTGCTCATCGTGGGCGCGATCGATGTAAGCGCGCTTTTGTGGGCCCAGCTCAACGAGTTGGTGATCGTCACGATGTTTTCGATGCTGGGCCTGACCTTCATCGGGGTTTGGGACGATATGGGAAAAATCGAAGGCGGCGCGCGCCGGGCGGGACTGAGCGCAAGGGCGAAGTTTCTGGCTCAAGTCGCAGTGGCAATTCTCATTGTTATGGTGCTCTGGGTGTATCCCGGCCGCCGGATGTTGGTCTCGGACACCCTCGTCTCCCTGGGAGGGCGGGAGGCTTTCAGCTTTCTCGCGCTGCTGGGCGCGGCAGCTTCGGTCTTGCTCATCGTAGGGCTCAGCAACGCAGTGAACCTCACCGACGGAATGGACGGATTGGCGATCGGCTGCACGAGCATCGTTACCGGCGTGTTGGTGGTCGTCACCTATGTGGCCAGTCATGCCATCATGGCCGATTACCTTAACACGCCCCATATCCAGGGAGCGGGAGAGCTCACGGTTTTCACCAGCGCGATGGCGGGGGCGTGCTTGGGCTTCCTTTGGTTCAACTGCTATCCCGCCCAGGTTTTCATGGGCGACACCGGAGCGCTTGCCCTGGGCGGCGCCATTGGCGTCATAGCGCTCCTTGTGCATCGGATCGATGTGGTCCTGATCGCTTCCGGAGTCTTCCTGGCCGAGATCGGCTCGGTTGTCATTCAAGTGATTTCCTCCCGAGGGAGCAGGTGGCTGTTCAAAAGAGACATGCGGCCTTTCCTTTGCACGCCCATCCACCATCATTTCGAAAAGCTTGGCTGGGAAGAGACGAAGATCGTTACTCGTTTTTATATCATCAATGCCCTTTTTTGTGTGGCCGCCTTGGCGTACCTGAAAACGAAATGATTGGGAGCAAATTCCCCAACAAACAGGCCTGGGCAAGGAGGGTTCGAATGCCTCGGACGGCGCATTCCCTCTTGCCGGGGGCTTGGTCGCCTGATAAAAACGAGGAAGCGTTCTCTGTTCAGCGGGCTGCGGCATGGCGGCTTGAGAGCTCGCTCCGGGAGCGCAAGGAACAAAACCCCTAATCGATCGAACAATGAGCACGCGCCAACCAATACAACCCTTAGGAAAAATCAAGCCGGTCTCCGGTTCGCGAAGGCCTAATTTCCGCCTCTACGCGGGGGTCGTCTTTCTGCTGCACGCCGCGGTGTTCGCCGGCCTGCTGTTGCAGCAAGGCTGCGGCCGCCGTCAGCAGGAGGAGACGGCCGCCAACCAGGGAGACGTGGATAAGTTGCTCCAATCGTTGGAGTCCGCTCCGCCGGCCGCGCCGGCGACCTCGCCTCCCGCTCCCATGGTGGCGACCAGCCCGCCGCCGGCCGCGCCTTCCGCGCCGCCCGCTTCGGCGGTTCTCCCCGCCGGGCCGCCGAGCGGTTCGGAATTGGCCCCGACCAATCCGCCAACTTCTCCAGCGCCGCCGGCGCCGGCCGCGCCGTCTGCGCCTCCTGCGTCGACCGCCGCCGGAGCCTCGGAGTACGAGGTGCAGCCGGGCGATTATCCCATCAAGATCGCCAAGAAGTTCGGCGTCTCTTTGGACGACCTCTACGAGGCCAATCCGGGCCTGAACCCGCGCCGGTTGATGCCCGGACAAAAGCTGGTTATCCCGCCTCCGCGCGCGAAGGCTCCCGAGGCCGCGCCTGAGGCGGCTTACCCGGGCGTCCTCCACAAAGTTCAACGCGGGGAAACGCTGATTTCCATCGCGCGCAAGTACGGGGTCACCGTGCGGGAGATTCGGGAGGCGAACAACCTGCGCACGGATCGGATTCTTGCGGGCCAGACATTAAAGATTCCTGTTCACAAAACGGGATCCGGCGAGAATCCGTAAACGCTGCGGGGCTCCAAGACGGGGAAGAGGCGGAGCCGGGATGAGGCTCAGGAAGCACAACGAGCAAGGCGCATGGCGTCGGGACGCCGGCTGGCCCTTGGCGCTGGTGGCGATCGGTTCCCTGGCGCTGACAGCGTTCGGGCTGGTGATGCTTTACAACGTCACCGGGGCGCAGGAAGGCGCCGGTTCCTTCCTGCGCCAGCTTGCGGCGGCGGGCATCGGGCTGTGCGGAACGGTCTTCTTGGCGGCGATTCCCTACCGATGGCTTCAACGGCTGGCGCCGCTCGCTTATGCGGCGGCGATTGGGTTGTTGGTTCTGGTGGCGCTCCATGGGGTGGCGATTCGCGGCGCTCGGCGGTGGCTGGATCTGGGCATTCGATTTCAGCCTTCGGACCTGGCCAAGCTGGGGGTCGTTTGCGGCTTGGCAGCCTATTATGCTCGGCCCTCCGCAGATGTGCGCCGACTCGGGCCCGGACTGGTAATCCCCTGCGTGTTGTTGGGGCTGCCTATGGCGCTGATCTTTGCGGAGCCGGATTGGGGAACGAGCCTTCTTTTGGGCTTTGTGGGGGGCGCTCTCATATTCACGGCGGGGGCGCGCATGGGGGTGCTGCTGCCGGCGGCTCTGATGGTGATTCTGGTAGTGGCTTTTGCCGTCGCTCACGATCCAATGCGGTCCCGGCGAGTGCTGGCCTATCGCAATCTGGAAGAGACCAAGGAAGACGTCGGCTATCAAAACTGGCAGGCCCGCGTGGCTCTTGGCTCCGGCGGCTTGACCGGCGTGGGTTTCGGCTCCGGCGTGGTATGGCGGCGCGTGCCTGATTATCACACCGACTTTATTCTGGCCGCGATCGGAGAGGAGCTGGGCTTCTGGGGGGTGGCCGGGCTCCTCTTGCTCTACGCCGTTTGGATGTTGGGCGCGTTTTGGATTGCGGCGATCGCCCCGGACCGTTTCGGGGCGTTGGTTGCAGCGGGAGTCTCTTGGATGATCGCTTTTTCGGCGCTGGCCAACATAGCGGTGGTGACCGGCGCCATACCTAACAAGGGGCTCCCTTTGCCGTTCATCAGCAAGGGCGGCTCCAACATGATGGCCTGCTGGTTGGCGGCTGGGCTGCTGTTGCGGATCGGTTTGGCCGTCCAGCGGGGAGAGGCGCGCAATCCTATGGAAGAGCGGGAGCTTTCGCCCCGAGTCTTTGCGCCGGAAATGGGGGAGGCATGAAGGGATTCGATTCCAGGAAGGCGGGAATCGGCGTCGCTTGCGGCGGCTCGGGGGGGCATTTCTTTCCCGGACTGGCAACGGCTGCGGCGTTGGAAGAAGCAGGCGCTGAACCGATCCTTTTTCTGGGCCGGGGCAATGCGCGCCGCTTCGTGGGAAGCGAAGCCAACCTGCCGTTCCCCGCGGTGGAGATTCCGGCTTCGCCGTTCCGGGTCCGTTCGCTGCGTTTCTACGCCGACCTGTTGCAGGGCCTTCGTGCGGCTCGGAAGACGCTTCGGAAACGGAAGGTTCGGGCTGTGCTCGCCACCGGCGGATTCGTGAGCCCCGCTCCGGTGTTGGCGGCGCGATCGCTGGGGTTGCCCGTTTATCTTCATGAAGCCAACGCGATTCCGGGAAAAGCCAATCTTTGGATGGCGTCGCTGGCGAAGCGTTGCTTCGTGTTTTTCGAGGAAGCGACTGGGGCGTTAGGACCGCGGCGGTGCGAGCGCGCAGGCGTTCCGGTGCGTCCCGGGTTCGGCGGCGTGTCCGCTTCAGAGGCAAGGCGGGAGCTGGGGTTAGCCGAGACCGGCCCAGTCATATTGATCGCCGGCGGCAGCCAAGGAGCGGCGGCGCTCAATGAGCGAATGCTTCCGGCGGCTCGGAGACTGCTTGCGGATTTTCCCGGAGCGCAGTTCATCCATTTGACGGGCGATTTGTGGGCGGAGAAGGCGCGCGAGGCCTACCGGGCGATGGGCGCGCGGGCGTTGGTGGCGGCCTTTTTCGATCGGATGGAACTTGCCGCGGCCGCGGCCGACGTCGCCGTGGGGCGCGCCGGAGCGTCCTTTTTGGCTGAGCTGGCGGCGGTTCGGCTGCCGGCGGTTTTGGTCCCCCTGCCCAACCTGGCGGGCAACCACCAGGAGCGAAACGCGGAGGCGTTCGCGCGAAGCGGAGCGGCCCGGATGGTGAGACAGCAGCGCGCCACGCCCGTGGCGCTGTATTTGGAGGTCCGGAAATTGCTCCTCAGCGAGGAGACGCGCGAACGAATGAAGACCCGGTTGGCCGCATGGCATTTTCCGGACGCGGGCCGGCGCATTGCAGAGCGCGTCCTGGGCGACCTCGGGGAGATCAAATGTCCGGCTCCGGCGATTGTTCCGGCCCGGTAACGCAAAAAGGAAGGAAGAGCCGCAACAATGAGCGAGGCGCTGACAGTGACGGTAATGTGCGGGGGGCCTTCGGAGGAACGGGAAATCTCGCTCCGGTCCGGCCGCGCTGTGGTTCAGGCCCTTCGCTCCCTTAACTACAAAGTCTTCGAGCTGGATCCCGCAGATCCGGATTGGACGCTGCCGGAGGGAACCGACGTGGTTTTCCTTGCGCTTCACGGGACTTACGGAGAAGACGGCGAAGTGCAGCGGCGGCTGGAGGAGCTGGGCGTGCCGTACACCGGCTCGGGGCCGGAGGCGAGCCGGATCGGCTTCGACAAGCTGGAAACCAAGCGTCGTTGTGAAGCGGCCGGGCTGCCCACGCCGCCTTACGCCGTGCTGCCTCTCGAGACTCGGTCCTGGCCGTCCGGGTGGGAGCCGCCGGTGGTCCTTAAGCCGATCGTCCAGGGCTCCAGTATCGGGCTCCGTTTCGTTAATCGGCCGGAAGAACTGCCCGAGGCCATGGCCGAATCCGGGCGGTTTGGCTGCCCAATGTTGATGGAGGCTTTCGTGCGGGGAAGGGAGATGACGGTAGGCATCCTCGACGACCGCCCCCTTCCGATCACCGAGGTGCGTCCCCGGGATGGGCGGTATGATTATGACCACAAATACACCCCAGGCGGCGCGGAATATCTTTGCCCCGCGCCGCTTCCTCCTGAGACAGCCCGACGCGTCCAGGAAGCGGCCTTGGGCGTGTTCCGCGCGGTCGGAGCGAGAGACTTTGCCAGGGTGGACATTATGCTCGCCGAGGACGGAACGCCATATGTGTTGGAGATCAACACGCTCCCCGGCATGACCGAGTTGAGCCTTCTGCCGAAAGCGGCGGCCCAAGCGGGGTATTCGTTTGCTGAGCTGTGTCGGAAGATGGTGGAGATGGCATGGGCGCGACGAAAACGGTAAGCCGGCTTGCAAAGACACCAGGGCAGTCTCGCGGGAGGACTGCCGCGAAGGCTTCTCGGCGGGCTCCTGCGCGCTCCCGCTTCGCGCTCCTTGCATTGCTCCTGTTCGGATTGCTCGGCGCGCTGGCTTTGGGCGCCGCGCAGTTCGCGCCCCGGTGGCAGGCGTGGGCGGTTTCGGCGGCGGACGCTGCGGATTTCTTTTTGACGGACGCCCGGGGCGTTCAAGTGGCCGTCCGCGGCCGGGTTCTTTCCCGCGCGAGGGTTTTGGAGATGGCGGGCATTTTCGGGCAAGTCAATCTCCTCACGCTCAACCTCACCCAGATCCGCTCCGACATTGCCATGAGCCCGTTTGTCAAAAGTGTCGTTGTGGAGCGGCGGCTGCCCCGGAGCTTGCATATTTTTGTGGAGGAGAGGGTTCCCGTGGCGACGATCGAACGGATCGGAGTGATTACCCCCCAGTCTGTTTCGGCGGAACGATGCTACGTGGACGCGGAGGGCGTGGCGATGCCCGCGCCTGAGAAAGGAGCGGCGGCGGCCTGGCCCGGAAGCGATCGGTTGCCGCTCCTCTGCGGGTTTGCGCCGCGCGGGTTTTCTCCGGGAGATCGGCTCCAATCGCCTCCCATTCAAGCCGCCTTGCGCCTGGTTCGGGTCTACAAGAGCTCCGGTCCCGGAGACCGGTTGCCTCTCCGAACGATCCTCTTCAAGGCGCCTGACTTGATGGAGGCGGTTTTAGAGGACGGGGCCCGAGTGATTTTCGGAATGAACGGGCTGTCTTTGGAGCGGCAGGCGGAGCGGCTTCGGCTGCTCTGCGCCTTCGGAGCGAAAGCGGGCAAGCGCCTCCTTCGGGCGGATCTCTCGTTGAGCAACTACTGCCCCTCTTTGTGGCGCGTGGCGTCCGATTCTTCCAACACTGGCGGCGTGGCGCGGGAACTGACAGGACCATGGGACGCAAGATGAAAACAGTCACCGGATTGGAGATTGGGACTTCGAAAGTTTGCGCGGCGGTGGTCGGAGTGGAAAACGACGGCGCGGGGAAAGTGCTGGGGATGGGGGTGGCCCCTTCCCAGGGAGTGCGCAAGGGCCGGATCGTGGATCCGAAGCGCGCAGAAGCTGCCGCGCGGAAGGCCCTCGCCCAGGCCGAGGATTCCTGCGACGTGACGATTAGCCAAGTTTACTTGAGCTTGAACGGCGGCCTCGTGGGAGTGAAACGGAGCCTGGGCAGGCATACCCTTGCTTCGCGTGACCGTGTGGTGAGCAAGGAAGACGTAGCCGAAGCGGAGGAGAACGCAGGAGACGTCCTGCTTCCCGAAGGCCATGCCGAGCTTCACCGACACCGGGTGAAGGTTTTTCTCGACGGGAAAGCTGTTCGGGGGAATCCCGTGGGCCTTTCCGCCCGGCGTGTGGAGGTGGAATGTCTTCTTGTCCATGCTCGGAAAGACGCGCTTCTGGAAACGGCGAGGGTGGTCGAAGAGATGCTTCTGATGGTGGAAGACGTGATTTTCTCCGGCTACGCCTCGGCTGTGGCGGTGACCAGCCGGGCCGACCGGGCTCGAGGGGCGCTTGTGATCGATCTG
>JAGHDA010000169.1 GCA_021160185.1 Verrucomicrobiota bacterium | reverse complement strand
GGCTTGGGCGCGGCGGGTTCCGGCGCGGCCGGCGGCTCCTCGCGCGCCGTCGTCAATCGGTGCAACGTGCGCAGTAGGAAGAGCGCTCCGAATCCCCCGGCGACCCCGAAGACGGCCACGTTCAGCAACACCATGAAGGAGTAACTCGTCGTGCTTACCGCGAAGAACGCCGTGATCGGGCCGAGCGAGGCCAAGACGGCAAGGTTCACCGCGACGGTCGCCACCAACAGCTGGATGACCGAGTTCAGGCTCAGCCGCGAGCCCGCCAGGGCGTTGAAGACGTAGAGGGAAGGGAGGGTCACCAGCAGGGTCAGCGCGAACAGCAACGGGACCTTCAGAGTCGTGGCGAGGAGCTGGTTCCATGCCGGGCCGCCTTCGCGAAACAGCGCGAAGACCCCCATGCAGACTCCGTAGGCCAGCCCCAGGACGACGGCCACCGCGGCCAAACCGCCGACGGAGATGTCAATCCGGCCCTCCTTGAGCGCCTCCAGCCGGGTGGCTTCCCCGCGCAGCAACCCGTCAAGTTCCTTGAACCATTGTCTCATGCACGATCCTTTCGCGTTGGTCTGGGTGAACAGAAACTTTCACCCCCATGCCGCGACAACCCCCGGCTCGGGCGGATCACGCCGGCATTGAGGCCTTCTGAGGAGGCAGACTACGCCCGCCCGCCATGGAAGTCAACAAGCGCGCCGGTCGCTTCGATTGTTCTTTACGGACTGTCTGTGGGCTTAACAAGTCGGCGGACAGGTTGGCGGGAAAGTCGCGTGGGAATTTGAGCGCGAGGGATGAGGGTCGCCCCCGACTCGCAGCCGCCGAGGCAAGAAGGCGGATCAAACCGGTCGGCGCTCGCGCGCGGCCGGGCGGCAAGCGGGAAAGCCCTTTTCCGCCCCGGTTTAACGCAATTTTAACGGCGCTCTCATCCGGGCTTAAACAAGGGGGCGATAGGATCCATCGAGCGGACGGAGTGGGAACGCGCAGAATGAAGGGTCAAACTATGAAACGCTATTTCGCAGCCTTGACGACAACCGCCCTCGCGCTTATCGGGGCCCCGATCTTTGCGGCTCTTGGAGCGCAGCCGGCCGTCGCCGAGGAGGACAAAAGCGCCGGCGTCTCCTCGGACGCGGAGGTTCTCTTGGAGCTTTTTCAGAAAAAGGGCATCCTCACGCCCGCCGAAGCCGCCGAGGCCAGGAAGGCCATCGCCTCCCGCAAGGGCGCGCCCGAGGCGGCCCCTGAAACGCCGTCCCTTGTCCTCAACAAAACCCTTAAAGCGCTTCAGCTCTACGGCGACGCCCGCCTCCGCTTCGAACGCCGCGAAGGCCGCGACCCCGACGGCGACGCCGTGGAACGCGACCGTTTCCGCTATCGCCTCCGCCTCGGGGCGAAGGGCGATCTTGGCGAGGGCTTCTTCTACGGCGTCCGCTTGGAGACTTCTGACAGCCCGCGCTCCTCGAACCTCACTTTCGGCGACGACCGCGGCCCTTGGGGCAAGGGCGAAGACAAGATCAACGTGGGCCGTCTCTATCTGGGATGGCGGCCCGCTGATTGGCTGACGCTGGAGGCGGGGCGGCTTGCCAACCCGATCGTTTCATCGAGGCTCGTCTGGGACCCCGATCTCAACCCCGAAGGCGCCGCTGAGCGCTTCCAAGCCGCCTTTGGCCGAACCCGCTTCTTTGCCGTTTTCGGCCAGTTCCTTTACGACGACGTGGATCCGGAAAATCCTTTCGGGACAGGGGCGCTCCGCGGCGACGCCTTCCTTCTGGCCTGGCAGGTCGGGGCGGAAACGCCGCTTGCCTCCAAGGCGACCGCCCTGATCGCTCCCGCCCTCTATAACTACACCGGCTCGGGCGACTACGGCGGGGTTTACGATCCCGCCTCCGGGCCTCCGGGCCAGACTGCGATCAACGACTTGCTTGTTCTGGACGTCCCGGCCGAAGTCCGTTTTGCCCTCGGGCCGCTTCCCGTCAAGGCGTTCGGCCAGCTTGCCGTCAACCTCCAAGGCGACCGCCGCGCCGCCCGCGCCCGCGCCCTCAACCCCGCCGCCTACCCCGGCTCGGGCGACGAGAACCTTGCTTGGCGCGCCGGGTTGGCCCTCGGCAAGCTCGGCGGCAAGAAGGACTGGAAGCTGGAAGCCTTCTGGATGCGCCAGGAACTCTTCGCCTTGGATCCCAACCTTGTCGATTCGGACCTCTACGACAGCGTTCTCAACTTCGAAGGCCTGGCCGTGAGCTTCAGCTACGCTTTCACCGACAACATCTTCGGCTCCGCCGCTTACGCTTGGGGCGACCGCGCCAACAAACATCTGCCTACCGGCCTCGGCGGCGACCTCTACCGCGTCGGCTCCAGCCTCAACGACTACCGGCTCGTCCAACTGGACCTGAGCTGGAGATTCTGAGCAGGCCTTTTCGCATTCCCGTCGCGCTGGTTGGAAGCGGTCTCCTCCGCTCAGGGAGCGGCGGGGACTTTTTCGGGCCAGGGGGTCTCGATGTACTCGGGCGGTGGCGGCTTGTCCAGCGCCCAGCAGACGGCGTTGAGAAGCAGATGGCGGAACCAGCGCTCGCGGAAATCATCCGGGTGGCCCAGGGAAGTGTAGAAGACGCGGGCGCGGTTGGGGCCGTAAAGGCGCGTCCAGGCGACCGGCTCGGCCGGCCGGCCGGAGACGGCCCCGTAGAGGAGCGGCGCGGCGTCTTTGGCCAGAGGGCTTGTCTTGTAGAGGGAGCCGAAGGCCTTGGCGTCGGCGAGGTCCACGCCCTTGAGGACGGGGCTTTGCGCCGCGCGGGGAGCGGGCGTGACGCGCAGCGTCGGCCCCGGCTTGTAGTGGCCGTGGTAGTTGCCGCCCAGAACCTCCGGGTCGAATTTTTCCCACACAGCCAGGCCTTGCTCCTTGGCCCGGGCCGGCGCCGCCCCACGCGGCGCGAAGGCGTGGGAGGCGGTGCGGATTCCGATCAGCGGCCGCCCCGCCTCCAAGTGGGCGCGGAGCAGGCGCAGCATCTGCGGGGGAGCCGCGCGACGGCGGACGCTTAGCCACACCAGGTCCGCCCGCGCTAAGGCCTGCCAATTCGTCCAGTGAAAATCGTTTGGGTCGGGCGAGGAGGTCGCGTAGTCCGCGCGAAGGCCGCGCCACGCC
>JAGHDA010000255.1 GCA_021160185.1 Verrucomicrobiota bacterium | reverse complement strand
GAGGTCCGCGTAATCGGCGCTTCAGGCGCCCGCGTCTTCCGCGCTCCGCCTTGCCGGGTGGGAACCGATCCGGTCCGGCTCTCGCTGCGATGGGCGTTGCCGGGGGCGGGCGACTGGCGCGTGGTCGCGGCTCTGGGCAATCGCCGCGGCGCGCGGGCGGAGGCGGCTGTCTACGCGCCTTTCCTTTACAGCGCCGGCTACGGCGAGCGCCTTCCGGCTTCGGACGCCGCGGCCGACTTGTGGTGGGCTTCCTCGGGATGGAAGATCCCGCCGGAACGGCCCGCGCCGCGGCGCGAAGGGCGGGCGCTCCGGATCAGCCTGGCGCGAAACGAAGCTGAGGCGGTTCAGTTGGTCGTGCGGCCGAAGCGTGAGCTCGAGGGATTCGTCGCCGAGGTCGCCGGCCCCGCGGTCGGCCCCCAGGGCGCGAAAATTCCGACCGAAGCGATCGAGATCCTCCGGGAGCGCTATGTCTTCGTCCGGCGGCCCACCGACCGTATCGGCTGGGCGGGAGAATGGCCTGATCCGCTACCGCCTCTGCGCGGCTCTCTGCGTCTGGCTCCGGGGCGGAACCAGCCGTTGTGGATCCGGGTGACCGCGCCCCGCGGAATTCCTGCGGGCGAGTACCTTGCGCGGATCCGGCTCCGCGCTCGGGACTGGAGCCGCTCGGCGCCCCTCCGCATCCGCGTCTATGATTTCGACCTGCCCGATCGGATGACATGTTCGACGGCTTTCGGCTTTTCGCCTGGCAACGTGTGGCGCTATCAGAAGCTGACCGACGAGACGCTCCGGCGGAAGGTTCTGAAGCTTTATCTGGACGACTTCGCCGCCCACCATATTTCGCCCTATGACCCGGCGCCGCTGGATCCGTTCCGCGTGCGTTGGCCAAAGCGGGACAAAGCCTCCGGCAAGCCGCCGACGCGGGAAGATCTCACGCCGAGCATCGATTGGAGCGCATGGGACCGGGCGATGGAGGAGGCGATCGACCGGCGCGGCTTCAATTCCTTCCGCCTGCCGATCGTGGGCATGGGCGGCGGCACGTTTCACTCCCGGCGGGAGCCTTCCCTGCTCGGTTATCCGGAAACCGCGCCCGAGTATCGGATCGCCTTCAACGCCTACTGCCGCCAGGTCCAGGAGCATCTTCGCGCCAAGGGGTGGCTGGACGAGGCCTACGTCTACTGGTTCGACGAGCCCGACCCCAAAGACTACGCCTTCGTAATGAACGGATTCCGCAAGCTCAAAGCCGCCGCGCCGGACCTGCGCCGGATGCTCACCGAGGAGGTCGAGCCGGAGCTGATCGGCGGTCCGAACATCTGGTGTCCCCTGACCCCGCGGTTCGATCCGGCCAAGGCGGCCGAGCGGCGCAAGTTCGGCGAACAGTTTTGGTGGTACATCTGCACCGGCCCCAAAGCGCCCTATTGCGGCCTGTTCATCGACCATCCCGGAACCGAGCTGCGGGTGTGGCTGTGGCAGACATGGAAGCGGCGGATCGACGGCATCCTGATTTGGCAGACGACTTACTGGACCAGCTCGGCCGCTTACCCGGACCCGAAGCGTCCCCAGAATCCCTACGAAGATCCGATGAGCTGGGTCAGCGGCTACAGCACGCCGGCCGGGACGAAACGGCCGTGGGGCAACGGCGACGGCCGCTTCCTGTACCCGCCGGAGGCCGCCGCCGACGGGCGTCCCGAAAAGCCCGTCGTGGAAGGCCCGGTGGATTCGATCCGCTGGGAAATGCTTCGGGACGGAATCGAAGACTACGAGTACTGCGCCATCCTGGAGCGGCTGGTCCGCGAGAAGGCCGGCCGGCTCAGCCCGACGGAGCGTGATCGCTTCGCCCGGCTTCTGGACGTGCCGCCGGAGATCACTTCGAGCCTTACTTCCTTCACGCGCGATCCGGCCCCGATCGAACAGCGGCGCGATCGCCTCGCCAAGGCCATCGAACGACTCCGCCGGCTGTGACTCGCCGGGAAAGCCCGCGGGCCTTGCGCCTCGGGCTTGCGGGCGGTCCCCGCCCCACCAACGGATAAAAGAATCGCGCGGGCGGAAGCGGCTCCCCCCGCGCGTTTTCGATCGCCCCCGCCGCGGCCTCAGCGGCGGAGCTTGCGGGCGTCCAACCGCTCCCCGGCCGGGCGGCGCAGGGGCATTTGCAATCCGCCGGACTGCTCCAGCTCGTCGAACAGTTTTCCGCGAAGCTCGCCGATGAGCTCCCGGAACGCGGGGACGTCGATCAGGTTATGGCGTTCGTAGGGGTCGGTCTGCAAATCATAGAAACCGTTCCGGTCCCAGACACCGTGATAGAAGATGTATTTATAGCGGTCGGTCCGGATGGCGAACTGGGTCGGCGTGGCCGGGAAGTTCCACTCCCAGTAGTATTCGTAGAGGATGTGATCGCGCCAAGGAACCTTCCGTCCGAGCAACAGCGGCCAGAAGCTGCGTCCGTCCATGGGCGGAGCGTCCTTCGGCGGACGCGCGCCGGCGGCGTCGAGCAGGGTGGGCGCCAGATCGATGTTTTGGACCATGGCGGCAAGGCGCGAGCCGGGCGCCACGCGGCCGGGGGCGCACACAAGCAGGGGCACGCGGATCGACGCCTCGAACGCGTCGCGCTTGTCGTAGAACCCGTGCTCTCCCAGGGCGAAGCCGTTGTCGCTGGTGTAGATCAGGACCGTGTTTTGCATCAGACCGGCGTCTTCCAGCGCGCGAACCACCCGGCCGATGCTTTCGTCCAGCGTGTGAACCGTCTCGCAGTAATGGCGATAGAACTCCTCGAAATCGGGCACTGGATCGTGGTCGTAGCGGCCGGTTTCCATGTGGTCGATCCCGTGGATGCTGTAGCGGCGTTCGCGTATCCAGCGGGATTGAGTGAGATAGTTCTCCTCGGTGTTGGCCATGGTCTCCGGATAGGGAACCGTCGCGTTCCGGTAGCGGCCCAGATGCCGCGGCGCGGGCCGGAACGGGTAATGAACCGCTTTGTAGGAGAGGTAGAGGAAGAAGGGCTTGGCGTGAGGCCGTTTCAGCCAGGCCAGCGCCTGGTCGGTCAACACGTCTGCGCTGTAGCCTTGGAATGTCTTGCGCGCACCGTTCACGTTGAGAGTGGGGTTGAAATAGCTGCCTTGGCCTCGGAGGGCGGCCCAATAATCGAAGCCTTTCCGGGGCGCGTCGTTCTCATGGCCCATGTGCCATTTGCCGATAAAGGCCGTCTCGTAGCCGGCCTGCTGAAGGTATTCGGGGAAGAACCGGATGTCGGCCGGCTCGGGCCGCTGGTTGTCCGTGACCCGGTGGTGATGCATGTATTGGCCGGTGAGGATGGAGGCCCGGCTCGGCGAACAGAGCGAGGTGGCTACGAAGGCGTTGACCAGGTGAGCCCCGGCGGCGGCCAGGCGGTCGAGATTGGGCGTCTCCAGAAAGGGCGGCGCCTGCTTCATGAAGCTCATGAAGTCATACCGGTGGTCGTCGCTCAGGATGAGGATCAGGTTAGGGCGAGCGGCCGCGCGGAGGCTCGGCGCCAGGGCGGGCGCGCCGAGAAGGGCGCAAAGGCCGAGCCCTCCAGCCAGGGCGCGGATCGTCGCAGAGAGTCTTACGCCGGGAGCGCTTGCTCCCGTTTGACTATGGGAGGAGGCAAACAAGCTCTTCATGAGCCATAGGATCCGATTTCCCTCCCGCGCGCGCAACACAGGAACGGCAAAGGAAAGCCCGGTTCCCGGCCGATCCCCGCCCTTTTCGGAGCCGCTGGAGCGCTTCGGATCCTGAAATCCGGTCGGACTGGCCACCGGAGCCCGAATCGGTTAGGATGGCTTCCGCCCCGGGAAAAAAACGGCAAAACCCGGGGCCGCACAGCCGAGCGCAAGAAAGATGCGAATCCACTTATACAGCCTCCACGGATTGTTTCGAGCGAACCGCCTTGAATTAGGCAGGGACGCGGACAACGGCGGCCAGATCATCTACGTGATGGAGCTGGCCAAGGCGTTGAGCCGCCGGCCGGAGGTGGAGAAGGTTCATCTGTTTACCCGGCGGATTGACGATCCCGCTGTCGGTCCGGAGTACGCCAGGCCGGTGGAGGAGGTCAATCCCAAGCTCGACATCCGGCGCGTTTGGTGCGGCGGCAAGCGCTATCTGCCCAAAGAGAAGCTGTGGGATTGCCTGGACGAGTTTGTCACCAACGCCTTGACCCATATCAAGGCCGAGAGGATTTTCCCGGATTGGATCCATTCCCACTACGCGGATGCGGGCTATGTGGCTACGGAGCTTTCCTCGATGCTCAACGTGCCCTTCGCCCATACGGGCCACTCCCTTGGCCGCCCGAAGCTGGAAAAGCTGGTGGAATCGGGCATGAGCCGGGAGGAGGCCTACGCGCGCTTTCAATTCCTGCGGCGGCTGGAGGCGGAGGAAGAGACTTTGGCCAACGCGGAGTTCATCGTGGCCTCCACCGAGCGCGAGATCCGAGCTTACGAGGGCTACCGCAATTTCGATCAGGCCGAGTTTCACGTGATTCCGCCGGGGATCGACTTCGATCGGTTCTATCCCTACTACCAGGATTTGATTCCCGGCGCGGACCTCCCTGAGGAGCGCCGCCAGGCGCTTTTTCGGGTCAAGGAGAACGTCGAAAAGTTCTTCGCCCATCCGGATCGGCCCTTCATCCTGGCGATCTGCCGGCCGGATCGGAAGAAGAACATTGACGGCCTCATCCACGCCTACGGGACGGATCGGGAATTGCAGGCCATCGCCAACCTGGCCGTGTTCGCCGGCATCCGCCGCGACATTGCGCACATGCCGCCCGGCGAAAAAGAAGTGCTCACCGAGATCCTGCTGTTGATGGACAAGTACAACCTCTACGGCCGCCTGGCCATACCCAAGAAGCACGACGCATGGGTGGAAGTGCCCGAGATCTACCGACTCTGCGCTAGCAAACGGGGCGTGTTCGTCAACATCGCACTGACCGAGCCTTTCGGCCTGACCCTTCTGGAGGCCGGGGCGTGCGGCTTGCCGGCGGTGGCCACCAACGACGGCGGCCCGGCGGAAATCCTCCGCCACTGCGGCCACGGCCTGTTGGTCGATCCTCGGGACACGACGCAGGTGCAGGAAGCGATCAAGCGCTTGCTGGTGAACGAAGAGCTGTGGACCGAGTGCTCGAATCGAGGCGTTCGCGCCGTGCAAGAGCGCTACAGTTGGGAGGTCCACGCCGAGCGCTACCTCCGGTTGGTCGAAGAAAACCGGGAAGCGTCCCAGGGGCTTGGCGTGAAACACCTTGCCCGGAACCGGCCGCTTTACGAGCGCCTGCGGCTTGCCGACCGTATGTTGATAACCGATATCGACGGCACCCTCCTGAGCGAGGGGACGGAGCAACCCGGCCTGGAGGAACTGCGCCGGATCCTGGCCGAGCGCGACAATCGATTCGTGTTCGGAGTGGCCACCGGCCGTTCGCTGCCGTTGGTGCGGGAGGCCCTCGATCGATTCCAGATCCCTGCGCCGGATGTGGTCATCGCGTCGGTGGGAACATACATATACTATTCCCTCGATGAGAAATTCATCGATAAAGGCTGGCTTAGCCACATCAAGTATCAGTGGAAACGCGGCGAGACTCAGGAGCTGCTTCTGGGAATTCCCGGCTTGGAGCTTCAAGAGGAAGCGAACCAGAACCCGTTTAAGATTTCCTTCTACGTCCGCGATCCGGCGCTCACGGCGGAGGTCGTGAGGGAACGGCTGGGGCGTCGGGCCAAAACCGTTAATGTGCTCCTGACGCAGGGACTGTACTTGGACGTCTTGCCCAAACGCGCCTCCAAGGGCAGAGCGGTGCGGTACGTGGGCAACAAGTGGTCCATCCCGCTCAGCCGCGCCGTGGTGTGCGGGGATTCGGGCAACGACATGGACATGTTCACCGGCTCGACGCGGGGCGTGGTAGTGGGCAACTACGCTCCGGAGTTGGAGCCGCTGCGCAACCTGCGCAAGGTCTACTTTGCCCAGTCGCCGAGCGCCGCGGGGATCCTGGAAGGCCTGCGCCGTTATAACTTTCTGGAAGGGTGAGCCGCCTCGGAGAGGAGAAATTTCCGGACCGTTGCGAAGAGGCGGTTGAAGGGGGGCGCGCGGCGCGGTAAGTTGAGAGCAGTGCTTTACGACCGGGCATATATGCGGGGCCGGCCTTTGCGGCAGCCGATCTCGGCCACGTTGGCTCTTGTCATTGCCAACGTGGCTGTGTACGCCGTGCAAATGATCGCCATGGCCGCCCCCCGGTCGCCGCTGGGCGCGCTCTTCGCTTATCTGCCGCTTTACCCCCAGGACCTGGCCAAGGGGTTTTTGTGGCAGTTGCTCACCTTCCAGTTTCTGCACGCCGGCCTGTTCCACATCCTTATCAATTGCGCCATGCTCTACATGTTCGGCCGGTCGGTGGAGATGACGCTGGGGCGCGCGGCGTTCCTCCGTCTCTATTTGGGCAGCGGCGCGGCCGGAGGCCTGTTCCAGGCGGTCTGTAGTTGGGTGTTGCCCAGCCACTTCGGCTCGGGGCCCGTGGTGGGCGCTTCGGCGGGGGTGTTCGGCTTGATCGCCGCTTTTTCAGTGATGAACCGCGAGGCCTACATCACTGCGCTGCTGGCCTTTATTTTCCCGATCAGCATCAAGGCGAAGTACTTGTTGGCAGTGATGTTTGTCGTCGCCGTGCTTGGCATGTTGGAGCCGCACAGCCATATCGCCCACGCGGCGCACCTGGGCGGCATGATCGGGGGGATTTTCCTGACCGGCCTCCTCACCAAAGCCGGCAGCCGACTTTGGCCGTGGCGCTGGCCCAAAGTGCGCATTGTGAAGAAGCCCGCGGCGCTCGTTCGCTCCGCCGGCGGCGCGGGGGGCGGATGGAGCGTCAACGGCCCCGAGGAGGAGGATTTGCCAACCGAAGAG
>JAGHDA010000314.1 GCA_021160185.1 Verrucomicrobiota bacterium | reverse complement strand
GTACAAGTCCGCCAAGACCTCGTTCATGCCGCCGTATTCGCACGCCAGGACCCGCTCCATCTGTTCGGGGCTCAGCGGGGCCAGCGTTCGATCGATCCAGTCGGCCAGGCCCTTTTCCACATCGAGCGCCGAAGCGACGCCGCACAGCCGCCAGGCGTCCCGCAGCCCGGCCATCTCCTTGTGCAGGACGTAGAGGGGCGACCAGAGCCCGTTGAGCCGGAACGGGGCGGAGTCGATCTTTCCCTCGGCCAGCTTGCCCAACAGGCTGCGGCCCTTGGGAATCGCGGCCACATACCCGTCGCCAAACGCCTTCTGGCATGCGGCCAGCTCCTTCACGATATACTCGGCGCGCCGCCGGAACGCGGCGTCCTCGGTCGCCGCGTAGGCCAAGGAGATCGCGCTCAGATAATGGCCCAGCGAATGGCCTGCAAGCTGTGTCCGCTCCCATCCCCCGTAAGGCTCGGCCTTGGGCGCAAGCCCCGCCTCTTTCCGAAACCCCGCCAACAGCCGATCCGGCTCGAGGCTTTTCAGATAGCGGAGCGCCGCCTCTTGGCTGTCGAGGAAAACCCCGGGCAGGAGTCGGACCTGATCGAACCGGAACGGCCGCGCCTTGGGCGGCGCGCTGGGCGGCGCTTTTGCCGGTTGGCGGCTGTGTTCGACGAAGTCGGCCCGCGCGAGCTGGCCGGCGGCCGCCAGGCCGACTGCGAAGAAGGCGAGTTTCTTGGCGCTCATGATGTGCGTGCGTTTGCTTTTTACGTTCCGCCGGGCTCGGCCCTTGAGACAGGCGCGGCCCGGACTGGTTTCTGAAGCTTGTTTACTAACTGAATTTCCTCGCCCCGGCAACAGAAAAAAACAGGAAAAAATAGGCAGCCTCACTTCGCGCTCTGCTTTTGCCGTTTTTGGAGCAGAAACCGCCGCAGGCCCTTCAGGTCGTCGGTGTTGATCAGGTCCGCGCCCGCTTCGTACAGGACCTCCCATCCGGCCGGATTGTCCGGCGCGGCCCAGAAGCGGATGCGCCGCCCTTGCTGATGCGTTCGGCGGACGAGGCTTTTGAGCCGCGCCGTTTCAGCGGGGGGAATCGGGCCTTGGCCGCGCCAGCGGAAGACGTTGCGCCACGAATGGCTGATGAGCGGAACCAAGGAGGCCGGCGGGTTCCGCTCCAGGTCGGGCAGCCGCCCGTCGATCGCCGCCCATCGGATCGGCTCGGCGGCCAATGCGTTCTCGGGCCTGTTGCCGGAGAGGATCACGATCACGGCGCCTTCGCGGGTCCCGTTCGGCGTAAACCGGGCGAGCATTTCCTTGTGCTTTGCCAGAAGCGGACGCAGGGCCGCGTACGTCGGCTCGGCGGCCGATTTGAAGTCGATCAGGAGGGTGAACTGAGGGCCGCCGCGATGCACACGCCCCCCGTTGGCGCGGACCCGCTCGGCCAGCGGCTTCAGATACAGCGCCTCGAGGGTGCGATCCGGCCGGACATTGGAGCGATCGTGGGCCACCAGCAGCTTGCCGTCCACTAGGTGCACGTCCGCCTCGACGGAGCAGAACCCACAGTCCAGCGCGTCGAGCAGCGGCCGGGCGTGTTCGTAATCGTTGTGCGCGTGCGCGCGCGGCAGGGGGATCGGTTCGACGGGGCGAACGGACGGGGCCCGCTCCGCGGCTCCAAGCGCGCCGGCGGCCGCGCAGGCCGCAAGCCGGCTCAACCATCGATGCAACGCGCTCATGCGGCCATCCTTGCGCCCTCGACCCTCGGCTCCAAGGGAAAAATCGGAGCGGCGCGGCGGCGTTCCGGGCTTGCCCTGGAGGGGAAACCGCCCACAATCGGCTCTTGACGAATCCATGAAGAACAAAGCCTCGCTGAAAACAAACCATCCTTTCCCGATCGCCGCGCGCCGGCTCCTCCCGCGCGCCGGCGCGTCTTGCGCGATTCAGCTTGCGGCGGCGCTCCTTTGTCTGCCCTCGGCCGCGCCTTCCGCCCGCGCGGCTTCGCAAGCCGAGCGGGGCCCGCGCCTTTTCTTCACGCCCGCCATGATCGAGCGCATGCGGCAGAAAACCCGCGACTATCCCTGGGCTCGGCGCGCCTACCAGAATCTCAAGGCCCGCGCCGACGCCTGGGTCCGACGAACCGACACGCCTCCTGAAAAGGGCGGCGGCTGGTACCACAATTACACCTGCCCGGATTGCGGAGGGCGGCTCCGGTTCCGCGAGGATCATCCTCACGAGCACTTGTGCCCCCGCTGCGGCAAGGTCTGGCGCGGGGAAAAGTACGACGCCGTCTGGCGCAGCGCCATGCATTCCGCTTTCATTGCGGGGGCGCGCGACATGGGGTTGATGTGGCGGCTGACCGGACGGCGGCAATACGCCGAGGCCGCCATCCGTATCCTTCGGTGGTACGCGGAACATTACGCCGATTTTCCGCCCGGTCCGGGGCCGGCCGGCCGCGGCCGCGTGCAGGCTCAGTCCCTTACCGAATGCACTTGGCTCCTCCAGGTTATGAGCGCGGCGGATCTGGTTCGCAACGCGATGGATCCGGAGACCGACCGCCGCGTGGCCGAGGATTTGATTCGCGCCGGAGCGAATTGGATCCGCAAATTCCGCTTCGGCATTCACAACATCCAATGCTGGCACAACGCCTGTTACGCCGCGGCGGGCTATTACTTGGGCGACCGGAAGATGGTCCTTGAGGCGCGGGAGGGCCCGCTTGGCTTCCGCGAGCAGATCGAGAAAGGCATTCTTTCGGACGGGTTCTGGTTCGAGCGGTCCCTGGGTTACCACGAGTACACCCTTAGCGCGTTGATCGCCCATTGCGAGGTCGCCCGCAATGCCGGCGAGCCGCTGGACACGCTGGGACGGTTGCCCGCCATGTTCACCGCCCCGCTGCGTTTGGCGTTTCCCAATCTCGCGCCGCCCAGCTTGAACGACATGGGCTATGCGACCTCGCGGATCAATCCGCGTCCGCTGGAGATCGCCGCGGCCTGGCACAAGGACCGCCTCGCCGCGCGCGCCTTGCGCAGGCTGCTCGATCTGGGCGCGAGCCGAGCGAACCTGACGGCCTGGAAGTACGGGGAGAAGCTGCCCGATTTGGGGCCTTACCGGCCGCCGGGCAGCCTGAATCTGGAAGGGATGGGCCTGGCCGTCTTGCGCCGCGGCGCGGGGGCGCGCGCCCTGTGCGCCATGCTCGAATACGGCGAACACGGCGGCGGCCACGGCCATCCGGACAAGCTCCAGCTCATTGTCTACGGCTTGGGCCGCCCCCTGTGCCCCGACCTCGGCACAACCGCCTACGGCAACCCGATGCACAAGGACTGGTACAAAACCACCCCCGGCCACAACACGGTCGTCATCGACGGCCGCTCCATGGCCCGCAAGAGCGGCAGGCTCTTGTGCTTCCAAACCGGCTCGGACGCCGACGCGGCGGTCGCCGCGGCGGATGCCGTCTATCCGGGCAGGCGGCTGACGCGGAAAATCCTCCTCGCCGATCGTTTCTTGGTCGATGTGTTTGATGTGGAGTCGGAGACGAACGCGCCGCCGGCCGTGATCGATTGGTTCCTTCGCGCTCCGGGCAAGCTCGCCTTGCGCATTGGCGGAAAGCCCGCCGGGCTCCGCCCGCTTCGCGAAAAGCCTCTCAGCCGCCCTTACGCCTACTTGGAGAACCTGCGAGGCTTTGCTCCGAAGGGCCCGTGGGAAGCGGTGTGGACCGTGGACCCTGCCCAGGGCGCGCGGCTCCGCCTCGTGGTCCTGGGCGCGGAGGAGCCGACCCAGGCCGCCTGCGCCGACGCGCCCGGCCCGCCCGGAACCCGTTGGCCCACCCTCCGGATACGCCGCGCTAAGGCGCGCTCGACCCGGTTCCTTACGGTGTGTCAGTTCCTTTCCGACGGCGAAGAGCCCGAGGAGGTTCAAGGGCCGTTTTCCCTCCCGGGCAAAGGCGATGCGCTCCGCGTGGGCGGGAGGCGCGTTCTTCTGCCCGAACGCCGCGAAGCCCCGTTGCGCTTGCTCCCATGAAGACCTTGCCTCAATCAAACGAATGGGTTGTTTCCCGGCGCGCGTTTCTTCGAGCGGGCGCCGCCGCGGTTTGGGGAAGCCTGCTCTCTCCGGCGCGCGCCGCGCCGAAGAAGGCCCCTCTGGTCCGATTCGGCCTTGTGACCGACGTCCACTACGCGGACGCGCCCGCGCGCGGGAGCCGCTGCTACCGGGACTCGCTTGCCAAGCTGAGGGAGTGCGTTCGGGAAATCAACAGCCGGGGCGCGGATTTCCTGATTGAGCTGGGCGATTTCAAGGACCAGGACGAGCCTCCGCAAGAGGAGCGGATGCTTCGGTATCTGGAGGCCGCCGAGAAGGTTTTTAGCGAATTCCACGGCCCGCGCCGGCACGTGCCGGGCAACCACGACTTTGACAGCCTTTCGCCGGGGCAATTTTTCGCCTGCGTTCGCGATCGGGGCGCAAAGCCCGATTGCCTCTACTATGCGTTCGATTGCCGGGGCGTTCGCTGCCTCGTGCTCGATTGCAACTACACCGCCGACGGCCGGCATTACGACCATGGCCGGTTCGATTGGAGGGACGCCAACCTGCCCGATGAAGAGCTAGCGTGGCTGGAGAGCGAGCTGCGCGCCGGCGCCGGCCCGGCGATAGTGTTCACTCATCAACTCCTGGACGGCGAAGGGCCGGTGTTCGTCAACAATGCGGCCAAGGTCCGCGCTATCCTGGAGCGATCCGGACGTGTCAGGGCGGTGTTTCAGGGCCATCACCACCCCGGCCGCTACAGCTTCCTTGGCGGGATTCATTACTACACCCTCCGGGCCGTGGTAGAGGGTTGCGGCGCGGAAAACAACGCCTACGCCCTTGCGGAAGCGTTCGAGGACGGCGCCATTCAGGTGACCGGCTACAGAAAGGCCGTTACGATGCGGCTCCCGCCCCGCGCCGCGCCGGGAACGTGGTTGGAAGGGGAAGTTCCCGCGTCCAAGCTCGGCAACAAATAGCTTTTGCAACAGGGCGGCGTAAAAGCGCGGCTAGATTCCCGACCAGCTTTGCCCCTCAGCAGTTGGATCGCGCCCTTGCGAGCAGCCTCACTGCTCGCAGCCCTCGTCAAGCAGGCGCAAGCGGCCTTGCCGCGCGCGTTTCGCATGGCGCTCTCGTCCCGCGCGCTTGGGATGGCAACGCCTCTTCAGCCGCCTTGCGACTCGGCGGTATTTCTCTCTTCGGTTGCCGGCGTTATCTTTTTTAAGGCAACAGGCACAATCGGGGTTGACCGACTCATCAGGGAGCTGGATAGTGGGGCCGAGGCAAGCACTGCTAATAACACGAGGTTTAAAATGAGAACTCACAATAAATGGTCTCAAGCGCCCAGGCTGGCCTGTTTGGCCGGAGTCTTGGGTTTGCTTGGGGTTGCGAGTCAGGCTCAGCCGATTCTGGACTTTGAGTTCAACGAGCGAACGGCCGACCAGGTCGCTGACAGCATCAACGGTCTAACGGGCGCGCCGGCCGCCGAAGCGCCGACTTCGATTCTCGACTCTCCCTCAGGAGACGGTCGGGATCGCGCGATCCATTTCGAGCCCGGTCAGTACATCCTTGTGCCGGATCCGGAGACACGCATGCAGTTGAACCCCGACGATCCTTCCTTCACCGTGCAGGCATGGGTCAAGTTCTCCGGGATGCCCGCAACGCGCCAAGTCCTCTTCTACAGCAACGGTCCTGGAGGAGCGATTTCGTTTTCAATAAACACCGACCGCACGGTTTTTGTGACCACGTTGGGCATCTTGGACGCAAGTTCATCGGCGGTCATCCCCGATGACGGTCAATGGCATCACATCGCTGTAGTTCATGAGAACGGCGTGGAGTTGCGCTATTACGTGGACGGCGTGCTCAGCGACGCTCGAGAGTACACGGACGGCGTCATCTTCACGCGCACCCAGGACTTCTTCAGCATAGGGGCGGAGTGGAACGGCGGGCTGCAGTACGTCGGTTCCTTGGATCGGCTCAAGGTCAGCAGCGGCGCATTGTCGGCTGATCAGCTCGATTGCCATGCATTGACCGATGCCACCCAGGAGCCTCCTTCGGTTGCCGTCCAGCCGCAGGATGCAACGGTGAATGAAGGTTCGTCCGTGGAGTTCTCGGCCACCTTTGAAGGAAGCGCGCCGATGACCTTCGAATGGTTTGAAAATGGCGTTGTCATTCCCGGCGCCAACAGCCCCTTCTATACCATCGACCGGGTTTCGTTTGCGCGGAATGGAGCGACCTTCAAATGTGTCGGGACCAACCCCTATGGAACCGCCGCAACCGAGGAGGCCACCCTCACGGTCGTTGCGGACACCACGCCGCCCACGTTGGATTACGCGACTGGGTCTCGGTCATTCACGGAGGTGACGGCGGTGTTTTCCGAGCCGTTGGATCCGGCGACGGCGGAGGATCCGGCCAATTACGCCCTCAGCGGGGGGGTGACGGTGACCGGCGCGGCCCTTGCGGCGCCTGCGGGGACTCCTGGAGACAACATCGTGCTGCTGACGACCTCCGAGCAGACTCCGGGGACGACGCTGACCCTGACGGTCAACAACGTGACCGATGTGGCCGGCAACCCGGTGGCTCCGGACACTTCCCTGGAGTTTGGCGCCTTCCGTTGGCAGGAAGGGCTGGTCCTGCACGAGTACTGGGAGAACGTGACCGGCGGCCTCGAGGGCTTCAAGAGCGACCCGCGTTATCCGGACAGCCCCTCTTGGAGCGGTCTGGAGCCTCGGACCGAGTATCCGCGGGACGGGGCCAACGAGGGGGGGAGCAACTACGGCAACAAGCTTAGTTGCTGGGTGGTTCCGCAGAAGACCGACAACTACGTCTTCTTCGTGAGCAGCGACGATCCCTCCGAGCTGTACTTGAGTCCGGACGAAGATCCGGCCAACGCGGTGCTGATCGCCCAGCAGCAAGGTTGGACGGGTCCGCGGATTTGGCGCACCGCCGGGGGCGGGGGCAGCGATCCGCTTGAGATGAACAGCTGGGACGCGATGTGGAGCAGCGGGATCAGCCAGTGGCCGGACATCAACGGCATTCATTTGGAAGCTGGCAAGAAGTATTACCTTTACGCGATTCACACCGAGGCTGGCGGGGGCGACAACTTGGCGGTGACCATGGTGACGGAGGACGACTTCTTCAACCTGGACATACCGCAGGACGGGGACGCGCCGACCCTGGAGGGGCCGCTGGTGGGGACCTACATCGATCCGAACACGCAGTTGCGGATGGTGAGCCAGCCGACCGATCAGGTGGGGGTGCTGGCTTCGGAGGGCGTTGAGATCCTCAGCGAGGATTTTGACAGCTCCGACGGGGGCTACACGGTGGTGAACACCGATCCGGCGCCGCCGGGGCCTTGGGCCTACGACGGGGCCAACGGCCAATGGGTGGCCGTGGGGAGCGAGGACGCCTGCACCGGTCCTTACAACTCGCAGTTGAGCAGTCCGCCCATCACGCTGCCTCAGGCCGGGGCGGTGACGCTGAGCTTCACCCATCGCTACTCCTTCGAGGGTGACTTGTGGGACGCGGGTCTGGTGCGAGTGAGCGTCAACGGGGGCGAGTTTACGCTGGTTCCGGCGGAGAACTTCACCGCCAACGGGTATGCCGAGGGCGCCATCATCGGCAGCGGCATCGCCAACGGGCTTCGGGGGTTCAACGGCGATTCGCCGGGGTATGATGAGGGCGAGTTTATCACCAGCAAGGCGGTGCTGGGGACCTTCAAGCAGAACGACACGATCGTGGTGCAGTTTGTGGGGGCGTGGGACGATTGCGCGACGGGCAAGCACCCCAACTGGGTGATCGACAGCCTCTCCTTGCGTCTGCTGCCGATGGCGATCGCCGACTTTGCGGACGGGGACGGGGGCTACACGGTGGTCAACAGCGATCCGGCGCCGCCGGGGCCGTGGGAGTATGACTCGGAGAACGGGCAATGGGTGGCGGCTCACGGGAACATTGACTGCGGCGATCCGAACTACTCGATCCTGACCAGCCCGAGCTACACGGTGACGGTGAGCGACGAGGTGACGGTGAGCTTCCAGCATCGTTACGCCTTTGAGGGGGACCTGTGGGACGGGGGCCAGTTGCGGATGAGCGTCAACGGGGGCGAGTTTGTGCCTGTGCCGCGGGAGGCCTTCAGGGTCAACGGGTACGCCGAGGGTGTGCTGCAAGGCAACGGGATCCTGAAGGGCCAGCCGGTGTTCAACGGCAAGTCCGCCGGCTACGATGAGGGGGAATTCATCACCAGCACGGCGAGGCTGGGGACCTTCAACGAAGGAGACACGATTGCGTTGCAGTTTGTGTGCAACTGGGACGAGTGCTCGACCGGGACGGCGCCCAACTGGGTGATCAAGCGGGTGGAGCTGACGTTTGGCAAGAGCGCCGAGCCGGTGAGGTTTTCGGCTGAGGCGGAGGCTGCGCTGCTGGGCGAGCCGGTTCCGGTGGTTTACCAGTGGCAGCGGAACGACGGGGCGGGCTTTGAGGACATTGTGGGGGCGACAGGGCCCGCCTACACCTTCTACCCGGTGGCGGCGGACTTCAACGCGCTGTTCCGGGTGGTGGTGACGGTGCCGACCGATCCGAGCAAGAGTCTGGCGAGCGAGGAGGTGAAGCTGCTTACTGCGCCGGCCGGGCCGCCTACCATCTCGATTGAGGCCGCCGATGGGGCGGTTACCATCGAGTACACCGGGACGTTGCAATCGGCCGAGAAGGTGACCGGACCCTATGAGAACGTGGAGGGGGCGAGCAGTCCTTACACCGTGCCGGTGGAAGAGGGCAAGGCCCGGTTTTATCGGAGCGTGAGGTAATTGGTGAGGCGGGGCGGAGGCGTTGGCTTCTGCCCGCGTCCTGACAGAGGCCGGGAGGGGTTGCCCT